>NZ_QKRU01000071.1:0-34730 GCF_003234055.1 Pseudomonas sp. 57B-090624 | reverse complement strand
TGTTCAGCACCTGACATGAACTCTAACGCCAAGAATGCAGGCTGTCAACAGCAATCTACGAAATTAAAATTGAAATGTAGATGCTGACCTACAACACCGAATCAACAGCCTTTTCCGAATACCCAAATAAATAAGTCCAGGCGTTGACGGTATCCGCCAATCCCCCAGGTTCTTCCAGCTTCCAGCTTCCAGCTTCCAGCTTCCAGCTCCAATCCCGCCATGGATCAATGAAGATGGGCGCCGTGCCGTTATCATGGGCGCCCGTTTTCGTTCATGAGCCCCTTCCATGCGTCCGCTGATCGCCGCCGTCGACCTTTCTGCCATCCGCCACAACCATGCCGTCGCCAAGCGCTGTGCCCCGGGCCGCCAGGTGTTCGCGGTGGTCAAGGCCAATGCCTATGGGCACGGCGTGCGGGAGGTGGTCAGCGTCCTGCACGACGTCGCCGACGGCTATGCGGTGGCATGCCTGGAAGAGGCGGCGGAAGTCCGCGCCATGAATGACCGCGCGCGCATCCTGCTGCTGGAAGGCTGCTTCGAGCCCCGCGAGTACCTGATCGCCGCCCAGCTCGGGCTGGATGTCGTGGTGCAGGGCGAGCGCCAGGCCGAGGCCCTGCTCGTGGCCGAGACCAGCCGCCCGCTGAATGTCTGGCTGAAGCTGGATTCCGGCATGCACCGACTGGGCTTCGATGCCGACGCCCTGCGCCAGTGGCACGGGCTGCTGCATGGCGCCGGCAAGGTGGCCGAGCTCAACCTGATCAGCCACTTCGCCTGCGCCGACGAGCGTGGCCACGCACTTACCGAGCAGCAGGTGGAATGCTTCCTCGGCCTGCTGGACCTGGATTTCGACCAGCGCAGCCTGGCCAACTCCGCCGCCATCCTCACCATTCCCGCCGCCCACATGGACTGGGTGCGCCCCGGCATCATGCTCTACGGCGCCACGCCCTTTACCGACCTCACCGCCCGCGAACTGGGGCTCAAGCCGGCCATGAGCCTGACCGCCGAGCTGATCGCCGTGCGTGATGTCGCGGTGGGTGAGAGCGTTGGCTACGGCGCCTCCTGGGTCGCCGAGCGTCCTTCGCGCATCGGCATCGTCAGCTGCGGCTACGCCGACGGCTACCCGCGCAACGCGCCCAGCGGTACGCCGGTGGTGATCCGTGGCCAGCGTGCGCCGCTGGCGGGGAGGGTATCGATGGACATGCTGGCGGTGGATCTCACCGACCTGCCCGAGGCCGTCGAAGGCGACGCGGTGGAGCTGTGGGGGAAGCAACTGCCGGTTGACGAGCTGGCCGCCGCCTGCGGCACCATCGGCTACGAGCTGCTCACCAAGGTCACCGCACGGGTGCCGCGGCGTTACCTGAGCTGAGGCTCAGACCAGGCCGCTCGGCACCTTCAGCACGTCCAGCTCCAGGCGTGCCTCGCTGGACAGCTCGCCGTCCGCGCCGAAGATCGCGAAGCCCGAGCGGCCCTTCTCCTTGACCTTGTACATCGCCTGGTCGGCGGTCTTGTAGAGGCCGGCGAACTGGCGCGCGTGCTGGGGATAGAGCGCCACGCCGATGCTGATGGTCACCGTCAGCTTCTGGGCGCCGTAGTGCACCGGCTCCGCCAGCTCGGCCAGCAGGCGCTCGGCGATCTCCCGGGCGTGGGGCTCGGCGTCCGGCCCGCAGATCAGCACCGCGAACTCGTCCCCGCCCAGGCGCGCCACGCTGTCGCCGCCCCGCACGTGCTCGCGCAGGCGCTGGCCGATGCTGCGCAGCATCGCGTCGCCGGCATCGTGCCCGTACTTGTCGTTGATCGGCTTGAAGTGGTCCAGGTCGATCAGCATCAGCGCCACCGTCTCGCCGCGCCGGCCGGCGTTGGCCAGGGCGGTCTCGGCGCGCTCGATCAGGTAGCGGCGGTTGGGCAGGTCGGTCAGGGCATCATGGAAGGCCGCGTGCTCCAGCTCCTGCTCGCGCTCGCACAGGCGCTGGTTGGCGGCCGCCAGTTCGGCGGTGCGGTTGGCCACGGCGGCCTGCAGCTCGTCGGCGCTGGCCTGCATCTGCGCCAGGCGCGCGGTCTTCTCGCGGTCCACCTGTTCCAGTGCGGCGGCCTTTTCCTGCTTGAGCATCTGGATGCGGTAGGCGAGGGCGAAGGAGAACAGGATCGACTCCGCCGCCACGGCGATGGGGAACATGTAGGCAGTGAAGTTGGTGGGCTGGATGATCCCCGCCGCGCGCATCACCAGCACCGCGGTGCTAACCAGCACGGTGCCGTAGCCGACCAGGTAGAAGCGCGCCGGGATGAAGCCCTGGTACCAGCGCACGCCGGCGCTGACCAGCGCGGTGGGCACGGTGACGATGGGCGTGATGGCGATCAGCAGGGCACCCTCGGCGCGGTAGCCGAAGGCGTTGATCAGGATGGCGATGGCGTAGAGCACGCAACTGACGTTGAAGGCGCGGTCGGCCCAGACCAGCCCGCGTCGCGTGTACAGCAGCTCCTGGGTGAAGCGCATGACGAAGATGCCCCAGAGCGACGGCAGGCTGATGCGGTCGAGCCAGAAGGGCACCGGCGAGCCGCCCCAGAAGTACTGGAAGCCGTGGCCGGTCATGCTGAGGATGAACACCAGGGCGCAACCGGTGGCCAGCACGTACCAGAGGTAGGCCTTGTCACGCAGGGCCACGAGGATGAACAGGTTGTAGAGGAACAGCGCCAGGATCACCCCGTAGATCAGGCCGAAGCCCATGTCCTCAGTGGCGCGCAGGTCCTGCAGGTCATCCAGCTGCCAGACCTTGAGCGGGAAGGAGTTGCCCGCCGGGTCGTAGCTGCGGAAGTAGAAGGTCAGCGGCTCCGTGCCGAGCTCCGGGAGGCGGAACACCATGCGCCGGTAGTCGAAGTCGCGGCCTTCGGCGAAGGGCACCGACTCGCTGGTCTCGCGCTCGCTCCAGCCGCCCCGGCCATCGGGCAGGTAGAGGCGCACGCGGTAGACGGTGATGCCCGAGTTCTCCAGCCACCACTGTGCGGGCGCATCGGCGCTGCGGCTGAGTTGCACCTTTACCCACCAGGCACTGCGGCTCTGCCCCACGGAGGCGCGTCCATCCGCCGGAACGAAGCGCGACTGCACGGCCGGATCGGCCATGTCGGCGATGCCGAGTGTCCCGCTGGCGTCTTCCAGCAGCTCTATGTGGGCGTTCAAGGGGGTGCCGCTGCTGTCGGCCTGCAACTGGAAGGGAGCTGCGCTGGTCTGGCCGCAGAAGCCGAGGATGCCCAGCAGAATCATTGTCAGATGGATTAGGCGAAGCACCGCACGCTCCTTGTGCCCGTAACCACTGGGGGCGGGCGGTATTGTTATCGGCAGGAGTATAGCCATTAGGTATCAAAGTGATGACAGCTATATGTCGCCGGCTGGAAAAAGGCATCGGAAAACCTACTGCCAAAGTCGGACTTGTTCATTTTTTGTGCTATATTTCGCGCCCGCTTTTTCACCTGAGATCCGACGGTCCCTGCCATGCAAGCCGCCAAGCCGCTGTTCGACTATCCGAAGTACTGGGCCGAATGTTTCGGTCCTGCACCTTTCCTGCCAATGAGCCGGGCGGAGATGGACCAACTTGGCTGGGATTCCTGCGACATCATCATCGTCACCGGCGATGCCTACGTCGATCATCCTTCGTTCGGCATGGCGATCATCGGCCGCCTGCTGGAGGCCCAGGGCTTCCGCGTCGGCATCATCGCCCAGCCGGACTGGCGCTCGAAGGACGACTTCATGAAGCTCGGCGAGCCCAACCTGTTCTTCGGCGTCGCCGCCGGCAACATGGACTCGATGATCAACCGCTACACCGCCGACAAGAAGATCCGCTCCGATGACGCCTACACCCCGGGCGGTGTCGCCGGCCGTCGACCGGACCGCGCCAGCCTGGTGTACAGCCAGCGCTGCAAGGAAGCCTACACCCACGTGCCCATCGTGCTGGGTGGCATCGAAGCCTCGCTGCGCCGCATCGCCCACTACGACTACTGGCAGGACAAGGTCCGCCACTCGATCCTGATCGATGCCTGCGCCGACATCCTCCTCTACGGCAACGCCGAACGCGCCGTGGTGGAGATCGCCCAGCGCATGGCCCATGGCGAGACGATCGACTCGATCACCGACATCCGCGGCACCGCCTTCATCCGTCGCGACACCCCGGAGGACTGGTTCGAGATCGACTCCACCCGCATCGACCGCCCGGGCAAGGTCGACAAGATCATCAACCCCTACGTCAACACCCAGGACACCGCTGCCTGCGCCATCGAGCAGGAGAAGGGCCCGGTCAAGGACCCGAACGAGGCCAAGGTGGTGCAGTTGCTGCCCAACCCGCGCCTGACCCGCGAGAAGACCGTGATCCGCCTGCCGTCCTTCGAGAAGGTGCGCAACGACCCGGTGCTCTACGCCCACGCCAACCGCGTGCTGCACCTGGAGACCAACCCGGGCAACGCCCGAGCCCTGGTGCAGCGCCACGGCGAGACCGACGTGTGGTTCAACCCGCCGCCCATCCCCATGACCACCGAGGAGATGGACTACGTCTTCGGCATGCCCTACGCGCGGGTGCCGCACCCGGCCTACGGCAAGGAAAAGATCCCCGCCTACGAGATGATCCGCTTCTCGGTGAACATCATGCGTGGCTGCTTCGGCGGCTGTACCTTCTGCTCCATCACCGAGCACGAAGGCCGCATCATCCAGAACCGCTCCCACGACTCGATCCTGCGCGAGATCGAGGAGATGCGTGACAAGGTGCCCGGCTTCACCGGCGTCGTGTCCGACCTCGGCGGGCCGACCGCCAACATGTACCGCATCGCCTGCAAGGACCCGGAGATCGAGCGTCACTGCCGCAAGCCGTCCTGCGTGTTCCCCGGCATCTGCGAGAACCTCAACACCGACCACAGCTCGCTCATCGAGCTGTACCGCAAGGCCCGCGCCCTGCCCGGTGTGAAGAAGATCCTCATCGCCTCGGGCCTGCGCTACGACCTGGCCGTGGAGTCGCCCGAGTACGTCAAGGAACTGGTCACCCACCACGTCGGCGGCTACCTGAAGATCGCCCCGGAGCACACCGAGCGCGGCCCGCTGGACAAGATGATGAAGCCCGGCATCGGCAGCTACGACCGCTTCAAGCAGATGTTCGAGAAGTACTCCAGGGAGGCGGGCAAGGAGCAGTACCTGATCCCGTACTTCATCGCCGCCCACCCCGGCACCACAGACGAGGACATGATGAACCTCGCCCTGTGGCTCAAGCGCAACGGCTTCCGCGCCGACCAGGTGCAGGCCTTCTACCCCTCGCCCATGGCCAGCGCCACCGCCATGTACCACTCGGGCAAGAACCCCCTGCGCAAGGTCACCTACAAGAGCGAAGGGGTGAAGATCGTCAAGAGCGAGGAGCAGCGCCGCCTGCACAAGGCCTTCCTGCGCTACCACGATCCCAAGGGCTGGCCGATGCTGCGTGCCGCACTGGAGCGCATGGGCCGCGCCGACCTCATCGGCAACGGCAAGCACCAGCTGATCCCCACCCACCAGCCGGAAACCGACGGCTACCAGAGCGCCCGCCGCAAGAACTCCACCCCGGCCGGCAGCAAGAAGGTCGGCAAGGCCATGCTCACCCAGCACACCGGCCTGCCGCCCCGTGCCAGCGACGGCAGCAAGCCCTGGGACAAGCGCGAGGAAGCCAAGGCCGCAGCCCAGGCCCGGCGCCAGGCGGAGAAGAGCGGCGCCGGCAAGGGTGCCAAGAAGCCCGGCAAGCGCCCCCCGGTACCGCGCTGATCCGCCGTGCCGTTAAATGAAGACGCCAGCCCCGTGCTGGCGTCTTCGTTTCCAGCCACCGTCCACGGGGTGTAGGGCGACATCAGTCGCCCGCCTTCTCGCCCCGGATGGTTACTCGAAGGGACTGGTTACAAAATGTTTTTGGCACTATAGTTCCAATCTCATAAGAACAACGACGGAGCCCGCCATGCGTATCGCCTCCCTTTCCCTTCTCGCGCTCTCGGTGCTGCTGGCCGGCTGCGGCGAGCAGGACAAGACGCCCACCACCCACGTGGATTTCCAGAAGGAGCTGCAGGCCAAGCTGATCAAGGCCAAGCCGGGCACCGTCATCGAGATACCCGCCGGCACCTACCAGCTCGACCGCAGCCTCAGCCTCAAGGCCAGTGGCGTGACCATCAAGGGGGCCGGGATGGACAAGACCATCCTCAACTTCAAGGGCCAGAAGGCCGGAGCCGAGGGGCTGCTGGTGGACGCCTCCGACTTCACCATCGAGGACCTGGCCCTGGAAGACACCAAGGGCGACGCGCTCAAGGTGGTGGGCGGCAAGAACATCGTCATCCGCAACGTGCGCACCGAATGGACCAACGGCCCGGCCACCGAGAACGGCGCCTACGGCATCTACCCGGTGCAGACCGAGAACACCCTGATCGAAGGCGCGGTGGCCATCGGCGCCTCCGACGCCGGCATCTACGTCGGCCAGTCGCGCAATGTCGTGGTGCGCAACAGCCGCGCCGAACGCAACGTCGCCGGCATCGAGATCGAGAACACCATCGGCGCCGACGTCTACGACAACCTCGCCACCGGCAACACCGGCGGCATCCTCGTGTTCAACATGCCCAACCTGCAGCAGCCGGGGCACGGCACCCGCGTCTACCGCAACCAGGTCAAGGACAACGACCACGACAACTTCGGCCACAAGGGCACCCCCGTGGCCAGCGTGCCGGCGGGCTCCGGCGTGGTGATCAACTCCAACGACGATGTGGAGATCTTCGACAACGACATCAGCGGCCACCGCACCGCCAACGTCATCGTCAGCAGCTACTTCAGCACCGGCTACACCAACCTCTCCACCTCGGAGAACTTCGACCCCTACCCCGAGCGCATCGCCATCCACGGCAACCGCTTCGGCCCCGGTGGCGACAGCCCCGACAACCTCGAACTCAAGGCTCTCAAGGTGGCCAAGTTCGGCCTCGGCGGGCGCCTGCCCGACATCCTCTGGGACGGCTACGTCAACCCGGACAAGCTGGTGGACGGCAAGCTTCCGGCGGAGCTGGGCATCTGCGTCGACAACGGCGACGCCACGCTGATCAACGTCGACGGCCCCAACGGCTACAAGAACATCACCACCGACATGTCCGCCCACCGCTGCAAGCTGCCGGCGCTGCCGGAAATCGTCCTCGGCTCGGCCAAGGAGGCCCCCGGCGCATGAAGCGCGGTTTGCTGTTGATCGCCCTCCTGCTGCTCGCCGCCTGCGGCCGGCAGCCGGAGCCGCGCTTCATGCCCGAAGGCGATGCCTACCCCGAGAAACTCAGCGAGTGGGGCATGCTGCGCCTGGCCGACGGCCACCTGCAGCCGGTGGCCGCCGTGCTGCCCTATGACCTCAACACACCGCTGTTCACCGACTACGCGCACAAGATGCGCACCCTGTGGATGCCCGAAGGCCAGGCCGCCAAGTACGGCGAGGACCACTTCGACTACCCCGTCGGCACCGTCCTGACCAAGACCTTCTACTACCCCCGCGATGCGCAGGGCCGCCTGCTGAAGAACGCCGATGACGACCGCGACCCGGCTGCCGGCCTGGCGCTGGATCGCGTGCGCCTGGTGGAGACGCGCATCCTGTTGCGGCAGAAGGACGGCTGGGTGGCGCTGCCCTACGTCTGGGACGAGGCGCAGAAGGAGGCCACCCTGGAATGGGCCGGGGCCAGCTTCGACCTGGAGCTGCTGGACGCGAAGGGCGAGCGCCTCGCCGTCGACTACCAGGTGCCCGACGCCAACCAGTGCGCCGGCTGCCACGAGGAGCGCCACGGCGAGGGCGTGCGCCCCCTCGGCCCCAAGGCGCGGCACCTGAACAAGGACCTGGTCTATGCCGACGGGCCCGACAACCAGCTCGTCCACTGGCACAAGCGCGGCTTCCTCAGCGGCCTGCCGGCAGCGGTGGCCAGCGTCCCGCGCAACGCCCTGTTCGGCCAGCCGCGCGATGGCGAGAGCCTGGAGCTGCAGGCCCGCAGCTACCTCGACGCCAACTGCGGCCACTGCCACAACCCCAAGGGCCCGGCACGCACCTCCGGCCTGTTCCTCGACGCCGCCGCGCCGATGGGCATCAACTTCGGCCTGTGCAAGCAGCCCGTGGCCGCCGGCAAGGGCTCCGGCGACCGCCTGGTGGACATCCACCCGGGCAAGCCCGAGGAGTCGGTCCTCACCTACCGCGTCGAAAGCACCGACCCCAGCGTGATGATGCCCGAGCTCGGCCGCTCCGCCGTCCACCGCGAGGGCCTCGACCTGCTGGAGCGCTGGATCGCCGGCCTGCCCGGTGCCTGCCGCAGCTAGCGGCAGGCACCGGGGCCTCTGTGGGAGCGGTTTCAACCGCGATGGGCGTGCACGGCGCTGATCGCGAATGAATTCGCTCCCACAGGGCACCATCCCCGTCATCTTCCCTGTCTATGCTCACTCGCACTTCATGGTCGTCGGCACGCGACACGAACCATTTTCGTGCACGCCGTTCGAAGCAGTGCGTCCCGAGCCCCGTTCCAGTGCCGGCGCGGGGCGCACCCATCGACAAAACAGCACCTTGCGCGCTGGCATGAGACTTGCGCAGCAAGGCCATCGCTCAGGCTCGCAGGAGGCACGCCGTGTCGATCCACGTCGCACTGCACCACGTCACCCATTACCGCTACGACCGCGAGGTCGCCCTCGGTCCGCAGATCGTCCGCCTGCGCCCGGCGCCCCACAGCCGCACGCGCGTCCTCGGCTATTCGCTGAAGGTCGAGCCGGGCAAGCACTTCATCAACTGGCAGCAGGACCCGCAAGGCAACTACCTGGCGCGCCTGGTGTTCCCGGAAAAGACCCGTGAGCTCAAGGTCGAGGTCGACCTGGTCGTCGAGATGGCGGTGTTCAACCCCTTCGACTTCTTCCTCGAGCCCTACGCCGAGCAGGCGCCCTTCGCCTACACCGCCGAGGAGCAACGCGAGCTGGCGCCCTACCTCAGCCGCCAGCCGGCCACGCCACTGTTCGCCAGGTACCTCGCCGCCATCGACCTCACCCCGCGCGCCAGCGTCGACTTCCTGGTGGAACTCAACCAGCGCGTCTCCCGCGACATCCGCTACCTGATCCGCATGGAGCCCGGCGTGCAGACGCCCGAGCAGAGCCTGGAGCTGGGCTCCGGCTCCTGCCGCGACTCCGCCTGGCTGCTGGTGCAGCTGCTGCGCCATATCGGCCTGGCGGCGCGCTTCGTCTCCGGCTACCTGATCCAGCTCACCGCCGACCAGAAGGCCCTCGACGGCCCCAGCGGCACCGAGGTGGACTTCACCGACCTGCATGCCTGGTGCGAGGTGTACCTGCCCGGCGCCGGCTGGATCGGCCTCGATCCCACCTCCGGCCTGTTCGCCGGCGAAGGCCACGTACCGCTCGCCTGCAGCCCCGAGCCGTCGTCGGCAGCGCCCATCAGCGGCGCGGTGGACGAGTGCGAGTGCGAGTTCTCCCACGACATGCGCATCGAGCGTATCTGGGAGGCGCCCCGGGTCACACGGCCCTACAGCGACGAGCAATGGGCGGCGATCCTCGACCTCGGCCGGCGCATCGACCGCGACCTGCTGGCCCGCGACGTACGCCTGACCATGGGCGGCGAGCCCACCTTCGTCGCCATCGATTACCCCGACGACCCGGAGTGGAACACCGCCGCCCTCGGTCCCAACAAGCGCCGCCTGGCCGCCGAACTGTTCCACCGCCTGCGCGACCACTACGCCCCCAACGGCCTGGTGCACTTCGGCCAGGGCAAGTGGTACCCCGGCGAGCAACTGCCGCGCTGGTCGCTGAACTGCTTCTGGCGCCGCGATGGCGAGCCGATCTGGAACGACCCGGCCCTGCTGGCCGACGAGGGCCGTGGCTACGACGCCAGCGCCGAGCTGGCCGGGCGCTTCCTCGCGCAACTGGCCGGCCGCCTGGGCCTGGCCGCCGACGGCATCTTCCCGGCCTACGAGGACTGGTACTACTACCTCTGGCGCGAGCGCCGGCTGCCGGTCAACGTCACCCCCGAGGACGCCCGCCTCGCCGACCCGCTGGAGCGCGAGCGCCTGCGCAAGGTCTTCGAGCAGGGCCTGGGCGAGATCGTCGGCCAGGTACTGCCCCTGGGGCGCAGCGCCAGTGGCGACGGCTGGCAGACCGGTTCCTGGTTCCTGCGCGACGAGCACTGCCGCCTGCTGCCCGGCGATTCGGCGATGGGCTACCGCCTGCCGCTGGATTCGCAGCCCTGGGTCAGCGAGGCCGACTACCCCTACATCCACGCCGCCGACCCCGGCCAGGCCTTCCCGCCGCTGCGTCGTGCCGCGCAGATCCGCACCCAGCTGCGCCAGGGCGCGCCGGGCAAGGGCCAGGCCGAGGCCGTGCCCGGCCTCCACCAGTCGGCTGCCGGCGTGGTCCGCACCGCCCTGTGCGCCGAACCCCGCGACGGGCGCCTGTACCTGTTCATGCCGCCACTGGCGGAACTCGAACCCTGGCTGGAACTGGTCGCCGCCATCGAGGCCACGGCGCGCGAGCTGGAATGCCCGGTACTGCTGGAGGGCTACGAGCCACCCGGCGACCCGCGCCTGAACGTATTCCGCGTCACCCCGGACCCGGGCGTCATCGAGGTGAACATCCACCCTTCCAGCAGTTGGGAGGAGTTGGTCGAACGCACCGAGTTCCTCTACGAGGCCGCGCGGCAGACGCGCCTGGCCAGCGAGAAGTTCATGGTCGACGGCCGTCATGTCGGCACCGGTGGCGGCAACCATTTCGTCCTCGGTGGCGCCACACCGGCGGACTCGCCGTTCCTGCGCCGACCCGACCTGCTGCGCAGCCTGATCAGCTACTGGCACAACCACCCCTCGCTGTCGTACCTGTTCTCCGGCCTGTTCATCGGCCCCACCTCCCAGGCCCCCCGGGTGGACGAGGCGCGCAACGACGCCCTCTACGAGCTGGAGGTGGCCTTCGCGCAGATGCCCGAACCCGGTGCCGACTGCCCGCCCTGGCTGGTGGATCGCCTGCTGCGCAACCTTCTGGTGGATGTCAGCGGCAACACCCACCGCGCCGAATTCTGCATCGACAAGCTCTACTCGCCCGACAGCAGCAGCGGCCGCCTCGGCCTCCTGGAGTTGCGCGCCTTCGAGATGCCGCCCCACGCTCGCATGAGCCTGGCCCAGCAACTGCTGCTGCGAGGCCTGGTGGCGCGCTTCTGGGAGCAGCCCTACGCGCCGCCGAAGCTGGCGCGCTGGGGCACCGAGCTGCACGACCGTTTCCTCCTGCCGCACTTCGTCCAGCAGGACTTCGACGACGTGCTGCACGAGCTCAACGAGGCGGGCTACCCGGTGCGCGGCGAGTGGTTCGCGCCGCACTTCGAATTCCGCTTCCCCAAGTACGGCGACTTCATGGTCAAGGGCATCGAGCTGGAACTGCGCCAGGCCCTGGAACCCTGGCACGTGCTGGGCGAGGAGGGCGCCGGCGGCGGCACCGTGCGCTACGTCGATTCGTCCCTGGAGCGGGTGCAGCTCAAGCTCGGCGGCCTGGCCCCGGACCGCTACGTGCTCACCTGCAACGGCGAGCCGGTGCCCCTGCAGAGCACCGGCCGGGTCGGCGAATTCGTCGGCGCCGTGCGCTACCGCGCCTGGCAGCCGGCCTCCTGCCTGCAACCCACCATCGGCGTCCACGCGCCCTTGGTGTTCGACCTGGTGGACACCTGGATGCAGCGCTCCCTCGGCGGCTGCCAGTACCACGTCGCGCACCCCGGCGGGCGCAGCTACGACAGCTTCCCGGTCAACGCCTATGAGGCCGAAAGCCGGCGCCTGGCGCGCTTCTTCCGCCTCGGCCACAGCCCCGGCAAGCTGCAGGTGCAACAGCCGCAAAGGAACGACGAGCTGCCAATGACCCTGGACCTGCGTCGCCATTAAGCTGTGCGCCGCCGCAGCCTGGCGTCCGGCCGGCTGCGGCGGCACCCAGGATTACAATTGAGAACGGGCGCATCCATTCGCGAGTACCAGATGTCCGACCTGCTTGCCCATTACCCCCTGACCGACACGGCCTACCACGAGCTGCTCGACGCCACCGGCGAGGTGCGTCCGCACTGGCTGCGCCTGTACCTCCAGCTGCAGCGCAGCAGTGCCGCCCAGTTGCGCCAGCGCCAGGAACTGCTGGCGCGGCAGATCCAGGAAAACGGCGTCACCTACAACGTCTACGCCGATCCCAAGGGCACCGACCGCCCCTGGGAGCTGGACCTGCTGCCCAACCTGATTTCCGCCGAGCAATGGCAGCCCATCGCCCAGGGCGTGGCCCAGCGCGCGCGCCTGCTCAACGCCGTGCTGGCCGACGTCTACGGCGAGCAGAAACTCATCGCCGAAGGCCTGCTGCCCAGCGAGCTGGTATTCGGCCACACCAGCTTCCTCTGGCCCTGCCAGGGCGTACAGGCCATCGGCGGCACCTACCTGCACAGCTACGCCGTTGACCTGGCGCGCGATGCCGACGGCCAGTGGCACGTGCTCGCCGACCGCACCCAGGCGCCCTCCGGTGCCGGCTATGCGTTGGAGAACCGGCAGATCGTCTCGCGCGCCTTCCCGGAGCTGTACCGCGACCTGCGCGTGCAGTACCTGGCCGGCTACTTCCGCGCGCTGCAGGAGACGCTGATCCGCCAGGCCCCCAGCGACGGCGAGACGCCCCTGGTGGTGCTGCTCACGCCGGGACGTTTCAACGAAACCTACTTCGAGCACCTCTACCTCGCGCGCCAGCTGGGCTTCCCCCTGGTGGAGGGCCACGACCTGACCGTGCGCGACGCCACCCTCTACCTCAAGACCCTGGGCGGCCTGAAGCGCGTGCACGCCGTGCTGCGCCGGCTGGACGACGATTTCTGCGACCCCCTCGAGCTGCGCACCGACTCGGCCCTCGGCGTGCCCGGCCTGCTCGACGCCGTGCGCCGTGGCCGCGTGCTGGTGGCCAATGCCCTGGGCAGCGGCGTACTGGAGTCCCCCGGCCTGCTGGGCTTCCTGCCCGCCGTCAACCGCCGTCTGTTCGGCGAGGAACTCCTGCTGCCCACCGTCGGCACCCGCTGGTGCGGCACCCCCGGCGTGCTGCAGGAAACCCTCGGCGCCCTGGAGGGCCTGGTGATCAAGCCGGCTTTCCCCTCGCAGAGCTTCGAGCCGGTGTTCGGCCACAACCTGGCGCCGCACGCGCTGGATGCGCTGCGCAAGCGCCTGCAGGCACGCCCCCACGCCTATGTCGCCCAACGCCAGGCGCAGTTGTCCCTGGCACCGGTGTGGCAGGCCGAAGGCGAGCGCGGCGCCCTGCATTCGCGGGCCATCGGCATGCGCGTGTTCGCCGTGGCCACCGCCGACGGCGGCTACTGGGTGATGCCCGGCGGCCTCACGCGCGTGGCCTCCGAGGCGGATGCCGAAGTGGTGTCCATGCAGCGCGGCGGTGCCAGCAAGGACACCTGGGTGCTCGCCGACCGGCCGGTGACCGGAGAGCCCCTGCGCCCGCGCACCCTCGGTGTGCGCGACCTGATCCGCCAGGACCCCTACCTGCCTTCGCGGGTGGTGGAGAACCTGTTCTGGTTCGGCCGCTATGCCGAACGTTGCGATGACGCCGCGCGGTTGCTGCGCGTGGTGCTCTCGCGCTACGTCGACGCAGACGGTGACGAGCGGGCCCGGCAGGCCGCGCTGGAGCTGGCCGAGGCCCTGGGCCAGCTGCCGCCCGGCGACGAGCCCCTGGACCGACGGCTGCTCCAGGCGCTGCTCAGTGACGACTGGGCCTTCAGCCTCAGCGCCAACCTGCGTCGCCTGCACTGGGCGGCGGCCCAGGTGCGCGGCCGCCTGTCGCGGGAGAACTGGCACGCGGTGCTGGAACTCCAGCAGGAAGCCCAGGGGCTGGACCCGGCACGCATGGACCTGGGCGACGCCCTGGACTTCCTCAGCCGCCTGCTGATGTCACTGGCGGCGCTCTCCGGCTTCGCCCTCGACGACATGACCCGCGACGACGGCTGGCGCTTCCTGATGATCGGCCGGCGCATCGAGCGGGTGGGCTTCTTCGCCGAGAGCATCGCCGGCTTCCTGCGCGGCGGTGCGGCCTGGGACCCGGGTGCCCTGGAGTGGCTGCTGGAGCTGGGCAACAGCACCATCACCTACCGCTCGCGCTACCTGGCCTCGCCGCAGCTGATCCCAGTGCTGGACCTGCTCCTGCTGCACGAGCAGAACCCCCATGCACTGCGCTTCCAGCTGCAGGCCCTGGAGCGGTCGCTGGGCCGGCTGCACGAGGAATTCGGCGCACCCCAGGAGCTGATGCTGAGCGGCCTGATCGGCCGCCTGCTGGCCTTCGACCTGGGCACCCTGGAAAACCCGCTGTTCGGCAGCGACAGCCTCGACGAGGTGCTGGAGGGGCTGGCGCAACTGCTCGGCGAAATCGGCCAGATGGTCGGCCAGGTCTCGGATCGCCTCGCGTTGCGCTATTTTGCTCATGTCGACGACGTCAGCCAGCAAACGGTATCCACCTGATGCACTCCCAAGCCGCCTCCGTCGCCCCCCAGGGCGCGCGCTACCAGGTGTTCCACGACACCCACTACCGCTACGCCGCACCGGTGTCGCTGGCCCAGCAGCTGGTGCACCTGTGGCCGCGCGAATGCCCCTGGCAGCTGTGCAGCGGGCAGGACCTGGAGATCAACCCGGCGCCGTCCTCGCGCAGCGAAGGGCTCGACGTGTTCGGCAACCCGCTGTGCCGCCTGGCCTTCGAGCGGCCCCATGACGAATTGCAGGTCAACGCGCGGCTGCTGGTGGACGTGCTGCCCCGCGGCCCCCATGCGCTGGACAGCTCGCCCCCCTGGGAGCTGGCCCTGGCCGGGCAGGCCTTCACCGGGCGTCCGCTGGGGGCCGAGGTGCTGGAGGCCTGCCGCTACCGGGTCGAGTCGCCCTACGTGCGCATCAAGCGCCAGTTCGCCGACTTCGCCGAGGACTGCTTCCCCCTCGGCCGGCCGCTGTTGCTCTGCGCTGCCGCGCTGATGGAGAAAATCTTCACCGGCTTCGACTTCGACGCCGAGGCCACCCAGGTGGCGACCCCGCTGACCGAGGTGCTGGAGCGCCGTCGCGGCGTGTGCCAGGACTTCGCCCACCTGATGCTCGCCTGCCTGCGCTCCAGGGGCCTGGCCGCACGCTACGTCAGTGGCTACCTGCTGACCCAGCCGCCGCCCGGGCAGCCCCGGCTCATCGGTGCCGACGCCTCCCACGCCTGGGTGTCGGTGTACTGCCCGCGCAATGGCTGGGTGGACTTCGACCCCACCAACAACATCCTCCCGGACCTGGAGCACATCACCCTGGGCTGGGGTCGCGACTTCTCCGACGTATCGCCCCTGCGCGGGGTGATCCTCGGTGGGGGCAGCCATGACCCGGAGGTGCGGGTGACGGTGATGCCATTGTGGGAGATGGCGATCTGACCGGGTTCGCCCGCGCTTCTGTCTCATGGTTGAAACACGGGGCCCGGCGGCGGCACCGGCGGGGCGATATTTTGCGCGCCTGCCGTTGCGCTTGGGCCGGGCGTTGCTAGCGTCAAACGAGCCATCTCCCACGGAGCGCTCGCCATGGACGAAACAACGATAGTGACGGTCGGGACCGAGAAGGTCAGCGCCTTCATGAACACCGTCATGCAATACGCCACCAGCTTCGGCGTGAAGATCCTCGTCGCCATCGTCTTCTGGGTGGTGGGGCGCTGGCTGATCGGCTTCGCGGTCGGCCTGGTGCAGAAATCCCTGGAGCGCCAGCGGGTCGACCCGACCGTGCTGCGCTACGTCGGCTCGTTCATCACCGTGACCCTGAACATCCTCCTGGTGGTGGGCATCCTCGGCTACTTCGGCGTGCAGACCACCAGCCTCGCGGCACTGATCGCAGCGGTCGGCCTGGCCATCGGCATGGCCTGGTCGGGGCTCCTGGCCAACCTCGCGGCGGGCGGCTTCATCATCGTGCTGCGGCCGTTCAAGGTCGGCGACTTCATCAGCGCCGGCGGCGTCGTCGGCACGGTGAAGGAGATCGGCCTGTTCGCCACCGCCATCAACACGCCGGACAACGTGCTGACCCTGGTGGGCAACAACAAGATATTCACCGACAACATCCAGAACTTCACCCACAACGCCTACCGCCGCGTCGACCTCAAGGCGCAGCTCTCCGGCTCGGCGGACCATGCTGCCGCGGTGGCGTTGCTCAAGGCGCGGGTGGCGGCCATCGCCAACGTGCTGGCCGAGCCGGCGGTGGAAGTGGAGATCCTCGAATTCAACCTGGTGGGCCCGGTGCTGGCGGTGCGCCCCTACTGCCACAACGACCACTACTGGCAGGTGTACTTCGACACCAACCGCACCATCAAGGACGCCCTGGGCGCCGACTTCCCCGCACCCATGCCGGCGCAGACGGTGATCGTGCAGCAGGGCTAGGCCGGGCGAATGAAGTGATCGGCGCGGAGTCTTGCTTTTGTAGGGGGGATGGCGCTCTTTTCATCCACCAGCGGTGCTCCCGCCGGGCTCCGTTCGCGACGAACGCAGCAGCGTAGCCCGGGCTTCAGCCCGGGAGCGTCTGGCGGGCCTGAACCCTGCACCGTTGGGCGCTCGCTGCGCTCTGCGCCAACCTACGAAACGCTGCTGCTCCCGACGCTACGACCCTTTCAAACGCAGGTGCAGGATGGGAAACGGCTTGCCCGAGCCATCCAGCTCCGAGCGGCTGGCCACCTCGAAGCCCATGCGCAGGTAGAAGCCCACCGCCTGGGGGTTCTGCTCGTTCACGTCCACCGCCGTGGCGCCTTCGTGGTCGATGGCGTGCCGCAGCAGTTCGCGGCCGATGCCCTGGCCATGCCGCATCGGGTCGACGAAGAGCATCTCCACCGTGCCTTCGGCGGTGCCGATGAAGCCCTGGATGTACCCGTCGGCGTCGCGGCTGCAGGCCAGCTTCACCGAATCCAGGTAGGCGTCGCGCACCAGCGGCTTGAAGAACTGGATGTCGTCCTCGCCGAGGAAGTGGTGGGTGGCGCGCACGGCGGCTTCCCAGACCTCCACCAGGCGCTGGCGGTCGTTGGCGTCGATGCGTTCGAGTATGTCCATGTTCACCAGTGTCGTTTCGATCGGTTCCAGAGATAGAGCAGTCGGGCGAAGGCCTTGTAGCCCAGCTGCGCCAGCCCGTGGATCAGCGGCAGTGAGAGCAGGCGGGCCTTCCAGCGCTCCCTGGGGGAGTGGCGCCAGAGCACGATGAAGGCGTCCACGCCCATGCGCTTCACGCCCTGCTCGTCCACCAGGTGCAGGCGCTCGCGGACGTACTCCAGCGCCTCGCCGATTTCCTCCACCGCCTGGTTGTCGGCATGCACGTCGGCCCACTCGATCTCGCAGGCGGTGGTCTTGCCCTTCTGCCCTTCGATGCCCGCCCGGCACACGGGGCAGGCGCTGTTGTAGTAGACCTTGATGCGCCCTTCGTCCTCGCTCATCGCCCGCTCCCTATTGGTAGGTCCTGCCGTTGTGCTTCAGCCAGCCACCCGGGTGGCGGCCGCGTGGGTCGTGGTGGGTCCAGTGGATCACCCCGCCCTTGTCGTTCCATTCGTATTCGCCGGCGAACTCGATCGTGTCGCCTTCGCGCAGGCCCTCGACCCGTGGCGCCAGGTCGATGTTGTGCGCCACCAGCAGGCTCAGGCCGTCGTCGGTACGCATCAGGAAGCGCTGGTGGCGACTGCCCTTGAGATCGTCGCGCAACACGCGGGTGACCACGGCACGACCCTCGACCTGCAGGTCGCTGCGGCGATCCTCAAAGGCCTGGCGCAGCTGGGCGCTGGTGCTGGATGCGGTGGTGGCGGGGGCGCCGGCAAGGCCCTGGAGCCAGCCTGGGTGGCGCTGCTGCACGCCATAGAGTGCAAGGCCCAGGAGCAGGGCGATGAAAAGCTTCTTCATGGGGCGGGCCACGTCCGTTCGGCGGGCCGGGTCAGCCCAGGCGGCATGCTGGGGCACGGCCGTCAGGGCTGTCCAGAGGGATCAGTGGGGTTTGCGGTCGACCCACTTGGGCGCCACGGTGGGGCGCCAGGCTTCCAGGCGTTCCAGCAGGATGTCCGGGGTGCCGCCGACCTGCAGCATGCCGCGGTGCTGGTCGCGCACGAAGCGCTCTTCCACCAGGTGGTCGAGGAATTCGGTGAGCTTGCCGTAGAAGCTGTTCACCTCCAGCAGGCCCAGGGGCTTGCTGTGGTAGCCGAGCTGGCCCCAGGTCCATACCTCGAAGAGTTCCTCCAGGGTGCCCAGGCCGCCGGGCAGGGCGATGAAGGCGTCGGCCAGCTCGGCCATGCGGGCCTTGCGGGCGTGCATGCCGTCCACCACTTCCAGGCGGGTCAGGCCCTTGTGGCCGATCTCGGCCTCCTTGAGGCTCTGCGGGATGATGCCGATCACCTCGCCTCCGGCCGCCAGGGCGGCGTCGGCCACGGTGCCCATCAGGCCGACCGCGCCACCGCCGTAGACCAGCGTCAGGCCGCGTTCGGCCAGGGTGCGACCCAGGTCGCTGGCGGCACGTTGGTAGATGGGGTTGGCGCCGGGGCTGGCACCGCAGAATACGCACACGGAGCGCAAGGTCATGGTCGACTCCCGAAAAAAGTCGGCAAGGTTAACGGCTCGCGTGGCGTCCCGGAAGCGGCGCGTGGACGCAGCTTCCGAACGGTAGGGGCAAGGCGGGTGTGCGGGATCAGTCGTCGCAGCTGCCGCTGGCTCCGGCGGCGTAGGCGGCGAGCAGGCTTTGCAGGAAGTTCATGGTGGCGCTCCTCGGTATGCGATGCCGGCATTCTCCGCGCCGCGCTGGCGGGGCGCCGTTTGATTGTCTCGATGGCCGTGATAGCCCCTGCGCAGGGCGCGGGATTCCTGCGGTTTGTTGACGCAGGTTATGGGAACTCCACGCCGACTCAGGCAGTCTCCCCTCTGGGCTGATCCGGCCCTACCTGCCAAGGAGACTCCAATGATTCGCAAGCTCGTCGTTGCATCCGTGCTGGCCCTGGCCAGTGCCCCTCTGCTGGCTGCTGAATGTTCGGTGGACGTGGAAGGCACTGATCAGATGACCTTCAACACGAAGGAAATCAAGGTCAGCAAAAGCTGCAAGACCTTCACCGTGAACCTCAAGCACGTCGGCAAGCTGCCCAAGAACGTGATGGGCCACAACTGGGTCCTGAGCAAGACCGCCGACGCCCAGGCCATCGCCACCGAAGGCATGACCGCCGGTGTCGACAAGGACTACCTCAAGGCCGACGACGCCCGCATCATCGCCCACACCAAGCTGATCGGCGGCGGCGAGACCGCGACCACCACTATCGACGTCTCCAAGCTGGCCGCTGGCGAGAGCTACGAGTTCTTCTGCTCCTTCCCCGGCCACGTCTCGATGATGAAGGGCACCCTGGCCCTGGTCGACTGACCCGACAGGCAATGACAAGAGGCCGCTCCGTGAAGCGGCCTTTTTCATGCCCGGCGAAAGCCGCTCACGCCAGCACAAGGGTGGTAGCTGGGTAGGGTGGATGACGCTTTTTTCATCCACCGGGCGGAGCTTCGTCTCATGTACTCCTCGCCGGCGAGCACCTTGCAGGGTCGGGTGGGCGTAGGGTGGGCTTCAGACCACCGCTCTTTTCTGCGCCCGGTCCTGGATGAATGCGCGCAATGACGCTCTTCGAGTGTGGGGATACTCCATCGCGAATGAATTCGCACACAGTCTGTGTCCGGGGCGAGTCCGCTTGGTGGAGGTGAAGCGACTCCACCCTGCGTGGGCTGGGAGGCCCTGCTAGGCCCCCGCCGTCATCTTGAAGATGCCTTGGGCGTTGCTGCTGTCGAAGGCGAGGTCGATGCGGCCATCGGCCTCGTCGGCCTTGCGCTGGATGAACTCGACGAAGGAGCCGGGCACCTGGCGCCGCACCGTGGAGCCGGCCGCGTCGATGAAATCGCGTTCGACCTGCACCGCGCGGTAGGCGGTCTGCATCACGCGGCCGGAGGCGGAGACTTCGATGCTGGCCTTCATCGGCCGGCCCTTGGCGTTCTGGGCGGCGACCACGCTTTGCAGGTCGGCGACGCGGTCGGTGAGGTGGTTGAACATGTTGCCCTCGGTGGCGATCCAGGCCATCTCGGCGCTTTCCTCGCGCAGCTGCTCGTAGTCGCTTTCCAGGGGCGCGCCGTGCTGGCAGCCGAAGGCGTCGAACAGCGCGGGCAGCAGGTCGAGGGCCTGCTCGCGGCTGCAATGGCGGGTGCGCCAGAGTTCATCGAGCGTCGCCAGGTGGCGGGGTTGCAGCGGGTCGCGGCTGGCGCCCACCACGCGGCTGACCGCGAGCTGGAAGGCCTCGCTGAAGCGTCCCGGGTGCAGCTCGGAGACGAAGAACTGGGCGATGTCCTCGGGCAGGTCCATCTGCCGGTAGGCGTAGCCGGTCATGTTCAGGCGGGTCAGCGGGTAGGTGCGCACGTCGGTGAAGCCCAGGGGCTCGAGGATGCGCACGAAGGCCTGGCGGCCACGGGGCAGGGCGCCGTTGTCGGGCCAGTCGACGGTGCGGATGGCGCCGTGGTCGAACAGCACCTGGCGGCCGTCCGCCCGTTGTTCCTCGACGTAGGTGCGGCCGATGGGCACCGCCTCCACCAGCTTGTGGAACAGGCACAGGTTGAGCGCCTCGGCCAGCCAGGCGCGATGGATGCGCCCCGTCTCGAACGCGAAACCGTCCAGGGCGGCGGGCACCTCGACATGGGCATCGACCCAGCGGGCGGCGGGCTCGCCGATCACATGGGCGACCAGGGGCAGGAGGCGTTCGCGGGCGTTCATCGGCAGGGGCTCGGCTGTGGCTGTACGGGCCTGCTATCCAAGCAGCCGCGCGGGCGCCGGGCAAACGAAAAAAACCGGCGGGTTCATTCCGTTTTTTCCTGATGCGACGCCGGCCCCCGGGCGCCGTTCTCCAGCTGCTCCAGCATCCAGCGCACGAAGTCGCGCACCTTGGGCACTTCGGCGGCGTGCTCGGGGTAGGCCAGGTAGTAGGCGTTGCGGCTGGGCATGGCGTGGTTCCAGGGGATCACCAGCTTGCCCTCGGCCAGCTCCTCCTCCACCAGGAAGCGCGGCAGCAGGGCCACGCCGCAGCCGGCCTGGGCCGCGCGGATGCACATGTAGGAGGTGTCGAAGCGCGGCCCGTGATAGCTGTGCTCGGTGTGCCGGTCCTGGCTCTGGAACCACTCGTGCCAGGCCTCCGGGCGGGTGGCGTTCTGCAGCAGTACCAGGGTGGTGAGCTGGGCGGGGTCGGTGAAGGGCTCGGCGGGCATGCTCGATGGCGCGCAGACCGGCACCACTTCCTCGCTGAACAGGCGGATGCATTCGGCGCCCGGCAGCGCGCCCTGGCCGAAGAACAGCGCCACGTCGGCGCGGCCCTGGAGCAGGGCATCCGGCTCCAGCTCGTTGCGCACGTCCAGGTGCACGTTGGGATGGCGATGGCGCCAGCCCTTGAGGCGGGGAATCAGCCAGCGCGCGCCGAAGGTCGGCGGGGTGGCCACGCGCAGCACCTCGGTCTCGCCGCCGTAGGACAGCATGTAGTGGGTGGACATCTCCACCTGGGTGAGGATCTTGCGCACCTCGGAGAGGTACAGCGAGCCCGCCGGGGTCAGTTGCAGGCGTCGGCGCACACGGCGGAACAGCAGGTGCTGGAGCATCTCCTCCAGCTGCGCCACCTGCTTGCTGACCGCGCTCTGGGTCAGGGCCAGCTCCTCGGAGGCGCGGGTGAAGCTGAGGTGGCGCGCCACGGCTTCGAAGCACTGCAGGGCGGTGAGTGAGGGCATGTGGCGCTTGAGCATGTTCGGGTCCGCGGGTTCATGAGCAAAAGGAATGATATGTGGAGCAAAGGTCGTTTGTTGGCAAGCCCCCGGTGCGGCTAATACTGGCGCCGACCTTTTTCCGAAGCGCTTTCCAGGAGTTCCAATGGTTGCTGCATTGCTAGACCGCCTAGGCGTCGACCCGAAGCTCTACCAGCAGGGCGAGCACGCCGTGCACACCCCCATCGACGGCAGCCGCATCGCCCGCGTGCAACTGGAAGGCCGCGCCGAGGTCGAGGGCAAGATCGCCCTCGCCGCCGAGGCCTTCCAGGCCTGGCGCAAGGTGCCGGCGCCGCGTCGGGGCGAGCTGGTGCGCCAGTTCGGCGAGCTGCTGCGCCAGCACAAGGCCGACCTCGGCGAGCTGGTGTCCTGGGAGGCCGGCAAGATCACCCAGGAAGGCCTGGGCGAAGTGCAGGAGATGATCGACATCTGCGACTTCGCCGTCGGCCTGTCGCGCCAGCTCTACGGCCTGACCATCGCCTCCGAGCGCCCCGGCCACCACATGCGCGAAACCTGGCAGCCCCTGGGCGTGGTCGGCATCATCAGCGCCTTCAACTTCCCGGTGGCGGTCTGGTCGTGGAACGCCGCGCTGGCGCTGGTCTGCGGCAACCCCGTGCTGTGGAAGCCCTCGGAGAAGACCCCGCTCACCGCCCTGGCCTGCCAGGCGCTGTTCGAGCGCGTGGCGAAGCAGTTCGACGGTGCCCCGGCGCACCTCAGCCAGGTGCTGATCGGTGATCGCGAGGCCGGCGAGGCGCTGGTGGACGACCCCCGCGTCGCCCTGGTCAGCGCCACCGGCAGCACCCGCATGGGCCGTGAAGTGGCGCCACGCGTGGCGGCCCGCTTCGCCCGCAGCATCCTGGAGCTGGGCGGCAACAACGCCATGATCCTGGCCCCCAGCGCCGACCTCGACCTGGCGGTGCGCGCCATCCTCTTCAGCGCCGTCGGCACCGCCGGCCAGCGCTGCACCACCCTGCGCCGGCTGATCGCCCATGAGTCGGTGCGCGAGGAAATCGTCCGCCGCCTGCAGGCCGCCTACGCCAAGGTGCGCATCGGTCATCCGCTGCAGGGCAACCTGGTCGGCCCGCTGATCGACAAGGCCGGCTTCGACGCCATGCAGCGCGCGCTCGAACAGGCCCGCGCCGAGGGTGGCGTGGTGTTCGGCGGTGAGCGCCAGCTGGCCGGCGAATTCCCGGACGCCTACTACGTCTCGCCGGCCATCGTGCAGATGCCCGGGCAGAGCGCGGTGGTGCGCCACGAGACCTTCGCGCCGATCCTCTACGTCATCGGCTACCGCGACTTCGACGAGGCTGTGGCGCTGAACAACGCCGTGCCCCAGGGGCTGTCGTCCTGCCTGTTCACCACCGACGTGCGCGAGGCCGAGCTGTTCACCTCGGCGGTGGGCAGCGACTGCGGCATCGCCAACGTCAATATCGGCCCCAGCGGCGCGGAGATCGGCGGCGCCTTCGGCGGCGAGAAGGAGACCGGTGGCGGGCGCGAGTCCGGCTCGGATGCCTGGAAGGCCTACATGCGCCGGCAGACCGCCACGGTGAACTATTCCCACGAACTGCCGCTGGCCCAGGGCATCACCTTCGACTGACCGGGCCATCGCCCTAAGGAATGCCGTCCATGCCCCTGCGCCAGGAGTGCCTCTGGGAGTATCTGACGCCGGCGCTGCCGAAGGCCGAGACGCTGAACGGCGAGGTCCGCGCCGATGTCTGCGTCATCGGCGGTGGCATCACCGGGCTCAACGCGGCCATCCGCCTGCTGGAGCAGGGCCGGCGGGTCTGCGTGCTGGAGGCCCATGAGGTGGGCCACGGCGGCTCGGGGCGCAACGTCGGGCTGGTCAATGCCGGGCTGTGGATTGCGCCGGACGAGATCGAGGCGGGCCTGGGCGAGCAGGTCGGCGCCCAGCTCAACCGCACCCTGGGCGGCGCGCCGGCCCAGGTGTTCGCGGTGATCGAGAAGTACGGCATCGACTGCCAGCTGCGCCGCGAAGGCACCCTGCACATGGCCCACAACGCCCGGGGCCAGGCCGACCTGGCCAGCCGCTGCGAGCAGTGGCAGCGCCGTGGCGCACCGGTGGAGCTGCTCACCGGCCAGGCCTGCCGCGAGGCCACCGGCACCGAGCGCATCGCCGCCGCGTTGCTCGACCGTCGCGCCGGCACCCTCAACCCCATGGCCTACACCCGCGGCCTGGCCCAGGCGGTGCGCTACCTGGGCGGCTCGCTGTTCCAGCACAGCGCGGTCACCCGCCTGGAGCGCCAGGGCGATGCCTGGTGCGTGCTCACCGAACACGGCAGCGTGATCGCCCCGCAGGTGGTGATCGCCTCCAACGCCTACACCGAAGGCGAGTGGACCGAGCTGCGCCGCAACTTCTTCCCCGGCTACTACTACCAGGTCGCTTCCGAGCCCCTGCACGGCGAGGCGGCGGCGCGCATCCTGCCGGGCGGGCAGGGCTCCTGGGACACGCGCCAGGTGCTCAGCAGCATCCGCCGCGACGCCGATGGCCGGCTGCTGCTGGGCAGCCTGGGCAACGGCGCGCGCAAGCCGCTGTGGTTCCTCAAGGCCTGGGCCGATCGCATCCAGGGCCACTACTTCCCCTACCTGGGCAAGGTGCAGTGGGAATCCACCTGGACCGGCTGCATCGCCTTCACCCCGGACCACCTGATGCGCCTGTTCGAACCGGCGCCGGGGCTGGTGGCCGTCACCGGCTACAACGGCCGGGGCGTGACCACCGGAACCGTGGTGGGTCGGGCCTTCGCCGACTTCCTCATGAGCGGTTCGGCCGAATCGCTGCCCATGCCCTTGCAGAGCATGCGCGGTGTCGGCGCACCTGCGCTGCGCAGCGGGCTCTACGAGCTGGGCTTCTCCCTGTACCACGCGGGCCAGTGCCTGCGCGTGGTCATCTGAGGCTGGTTTTGTTCATGCTGCATCGACGCGGAGCGGCTGCCTCGGCCGCCATGCACTAGCCTGTATTGGTGCGTCAGCGCGCTTGCCGCGCACCAGTGGTGTGCACTTCGGTGACAGTGACGGTTACGGCAGGTTGCGCTTTTCGCGCCGTGGGTTGCTATTCCCTTGAGAAGGCCATTCGGCGATTGGTTGCAAAGGGTTGCACCTATTGGTTCGGCAGGGTTGCACGTGCGCGCCGTCTCGCATTCCAGGGCGGACGCGCGGGTGGCCCCGGGTTTTTTCCTACAACAAAAAACGAGTGGCACGACGCTTGCTCACGTTAGGTCGAGTTATCGCGCCAATCACATAACCCCTCAGGAGCAAAACTCCCATGCCTCACAAGACTTTCAAGAAAGGTATTTTGGCTGTTGCGGTTACCAGTGTTCTGAGCTTGACCAACCTTGCTTTCGCTGACGTGGTTATAGGTGTTGCCGGGCCTCATACCGGCGCCAACGCTTCCTTCGGCGAGCAGTACTGGCGTGGCGCGAGCCAGGCCGCCGAGGACATCAACGCCGCCGGTGGCGTCAACGGCGAGAAGATCAAGCTGGTCAAGGCGGACGACGCCTGCGAGCCCAAGCAGGCCGTGGCCGTGGCCAACCGCCTGGTCGACCAGGACAAGGCGATCGGCGTGGTCGGCCACTTCTGCTCGTCCTCCACCATCCCGGCATCCGAGATCTACGACGAGGCCGGCATCATCGCCATCACCCCCGGCTCCACCAACCCGCAGGTGACCGAGCGCGGCCTGACCGGCATGTTCCGCATGTGCGGCCGTGACGACCAGCAGGGCATCGTCGCCGGCGACTACATCGTCGACGTGCTCAAGGCCAAGAAGGTCGCGATCATCCACGACAAGGACACCTACGGGCAGGGCCTGGCCGACGCCACCAAGGCGCAGCTGGCCAAGCGCGGCGTGAAGGAAGTGCTGTACGAAGGCCTGACCCGTGGCGAGAAGGACTTCAACGCCCTGGTGACCAAGATCCGCGCCACCGGCGCCGAGGTCGTCTACTTCGGTGGCCTGCACCCCGAGGCCGGCCCGCTGGTCCGGCAGATGCGCGAGCAGGGCCTGACCGCCAAGTTCCTCTCCGGCGACGGCATCGTGACCGACGAGCTGGTCACCACCGCCGGCGGCCCGCAGTACACCAAGGGCGTGCTCATGACCTTCGGCGCCGACCCGCGCAAGATCGCCGACGGCAAGGCCGTGATCGAGAAGTTCCGCGCCGGCGGCTTCGAGCCGGAAGGCTACACCCTCTACGCCTACGCCTCCCTGCAGGCCCTGGCCGCCGCATTCAATGGCGCCGGTGCCAACGAAGGCGCCAAGGCCAGCGAGTGGCTGAAGGCGCACCCGGTGCAGACCGTGATGGGCAAGAAGGAGTGGGACGGCAAGGGCGACCTGAAGGTCTCCGACTACGTGATCTACGAGTGGGATGAGCAAGGCAAGTACCACCAGCAGTAAGCGCGGGGCTGGCTGCGCGTCGGCCGGGGCCGCTCGGCTCCGGCTCGCTCAGCCCCGGCTCTTCGTTTGCTGTACTGGCTCGGCCGGCTGACCAGGCGCCACACGCGCTCGGCCAGCCGGTGTATTCCGGGTGGCTGCTGAAACCTCTCCCTGCTTGTGCCGCGCAGATGACTGCCGACGTAATCCAGTGGTCCAGTTCAGTGGTACCCGTCTGATTCCACTCGCGGAGGCTGGCCGAACCCCAGGCCGGTCCCCCAGAAGACGAGACTGAATGATGGACGGTATCTTCCTGCAACAGCTGATCAACGGCCTGACCCTCGGGTCGGTCTACGGCCTGATCGCCATCGGCTACACCATGGTTTACGGCATCATCGGCATGATCAACTTCGCCCACGGCGAGGTGTACATGATCTCCGCCTACCTCTCTGCCATCACCCTCGCGCTGCTGGCGTTCTTCGGCCTCGAGTCCTTCCCGCTGCTGATCCTCGGCACCCTGCTGTTCACCATCGCGGTGACGGGCGTGTACGGCTTCGTGATCGAGCGCATCGCCTACCGGCCGCTGCGCAACTCCACGCGCCTGGCGCCGCTGATCTCCGCCATCGGCATGTCGCTGATCCTGCAGAACTACGTGCAGCTGTCCCAGGGCGCCCGCCAGCAAGGCGTACCGACGCTGCTCGACGGCGCGCTGAAG
Organism: Pseudomonas sp. 57B-090624; assembly: GCF_003234055.1. Lineage (NCBI taxonomy): Bacteria > Pseudomonadati > Pseudomonadota > Gammaproteobacteria > Pseudomonadales > Pseudomonadaceae > Pseudomonas > Pseudomonas sp. 57B-090624. The sequence goes on along the minus strand of NZ_QKRU01000071.1, from coordinate 7,834 downwards.
TTCCACGTCGGCGAGGGCTTCGTCCAGCTCACCTACACCAAGGTGTTCATCCTGGTGGCCGCCTTCATCGGCATGGGCGTGCTGACCTACGTGATCCAGTGCACCAAGCTCGGGCGCATGTGCCGCGCCACCCAGCAGGATCGCAAGATGGCCTCGATCCTCGGCATCAACACCGACCGGGTGATCTCCTACGTGTTCGTCATCGGTGCCGCCATGGCCGCGCTGGCCGGCGTGCTGATCACCATGAACTACGGCACCTTCGACTTCTATGCGGGCTTCATCATCGGCATCAAGGCCTTCACTGCGGCGGTGCTCGGCGGCATCGGCTCGCTGCCCGGCGCGATGCTCGGCGGGATCATCCTCGGCGTCGCCGAGGCGCAGTTCTCGGGCATGGTCAACACCGACTACAAGGACGTCTTCAGCTTCTCCCTGCTGGTGCTGATCCTGATCTTCCGTCCCCAAGGCCTGCTTGGCCGCCCGCATGTCGCCAAGGTGTAAGCATGTCCTCTGCCATTTCTGGAAAACCCATCGATATCAAGAAGAGCCTCCTCGATGCGGTGCTCGCCGGGCTGCTGGCGCTCATCGTCTTCGGCCCCATCGTCGGCGTGGTGCTCGACGGCTACAGCTTCAACCTGGAGTTCGGCCGCGTCGGCTGGATGATCGGCATCGTCATGCTCGGGCGCTTCCTGCTCAGCCTGTACCTGCAGAGCGCCCGTGGTTCCGTGCTGCTGGAGCGCTTCGAAAGCAGCGGCTCGGGCGTGCACGTGCGCGCGCCGGACTTCAAGAGCAGCCTGCGCTGGGTGCTGCCGCTGATTCTCGTGGCGGCGGTGATCTTCCCGTTCTTCGCCAGCAAGTACCTGCTCACCGTGGTCATCCTCGGGCTGATCTACGTGCTGCTGGGCCTGGGCCTGAACATCGTGGTCGGCCTCGCCGGCCTGCTCGACCTCGGCTACGTGGCCTTCTACGCCATCGGCGCCTACGGCCTCGCGCTCGGCTACCAGCACCTGGGGCTGGGCTTCTGGTCGGTGCTGCCGCTGTCGGCGCTGGCCGCGGCGCTGGCGGGTTGCCTGCTGGGCTTCCCGGTGCTGCGCATGCACGGCGACTACCTGGCCATCGTCACCCTGGGCTTCGGCGAGATCATCCGCCTGGTGCTCAACAACTGGCTGAGCTTCACCGGCGGCCCCAATGGCATGCCGGTGCCGTCGCCGACCTTCTTCGGCCTCGAGTTCGGCCGTCGCGCCAAGGACGGGGGCGTGCCGTTCCACGAGTTCTTCGGCATCGCCTACAACCCCAACCTGAAGTTCCTGTTCATCTACGTGGTGCTGTTCCTGGTGGTGATGCTGGTGCTCTACATCAAGCACCGCCTGACCCGCATGCCCGTCGGCCGCGCCTGGGAAGCGCTGCGCGAGGACGAGATCGCCTGCCGTTCCCTGGGCCTCAACCACGTGCTGGTGAAGCTCTCCGCCTTCACCCTGGGCGCCTCCACCGCCGGCCTCGCCGGGGTGTTCTTCGCCAGCTACCAGGGCTTCGTCAACCCGTCCTCCTTCACCTTCTTCGAGTCGGCGCTGATCCTCGCCATCGTGGTGCTGGGCGGCATGGGATCGACGGTGGGCGTGGTCATCGCGGCCTTCGTCCTCACCGTCGCCCCGGAGCTGCTGCGCAGCTTCGCCGACTACCGCGTGCTGCTGTTCGGCATCCTCATGGTGCTGATGATGATCTGGCGGCCGCGCGGGCTGATCCGTATCAGCCGCAGCGGCTTCACCCCGCGTAAAGGAGTAGCGCCATGAGCGACGACAACATCCTCAGCGTCGAACGCCTGATGATGCACTTCGGCGGCATCAAGGCGCTCAACGACGTCAGCCTGGAGATCAAGCGCCACTCGATCTCCGCGCTGATCGGCCCCAACGGCGCCGGCAAGACCACCGTGTTCAACTGCCTCACCGGCTTCTACAAGGCCACCGGCGGCAGCATCCGCCTCAACGCCCGGGGCACCTGCACCGACGTGATCAAGGTGCTGGGCGAGCCCTTCCAGGCCACCGACTTCGTCAACCCGGCGCAGTTCGGCAGCCGGCTCTGGTTCAAGATGTTCGGCGGCACCCACCTGGTGAACCGCGCCGGGCTGGCACGCACCTTCCAGAACATCCGCCTGTTCCGGGAGATGTCGGTGGTGGAGAACCTGCTGGTGGCCCAGCACATGTGGGTCAACCGCAACCTGCTGGCCGGCATCCTCAACACCCCCGGCTTCCGCCGCGCCGAGGAGGACGCCCTGAACCACGCCTTCTACTGGCTGGAGGTGGTGGACCTGGTGGACTGCGCCAACCGGCTGGCCGGTGAACTCTCCTACGGCCAGCAGCGCCGCCTGGAGATCGCCCGCGCCATGTGCACGCGGCCGCAACTGATCTGCCTGGACGAACCCGCCGCCGGCCTCAACCCGGCGGAGACCGAGGCGCTCAGCCGGATCATCCGCAAGCTGCGCGACGAACACGAACTGACCGTACTGCTGATCGAGCACGACATGGGCATGGTGATGAGCATTTCCGACCACATCGTGGTGCTGGACCACGGCGTAGTGATCGCCCAGGGCGGCCCCGAGGCGATCCGCAACGACCCGAAGGTGATCGCCGCCTACCTGGGCGCCGACGAGGAGGAAGTGGCATGACGGCACCCCTCCTGGCATTCAAGGACGTCGACGTCTTCTACGGCCCCATCCAGGCGCTGAAGAAGGTCAGCCTGCACATCAACGAGGGCGAGACGGTGAGCCTCATCGGCTCCAACGGCGCGGGCAAGTCCACGCTGCTGATGTCGATCTTCGGCCAGCCCCGCGCCAGCGCCGGGGAGATCCTCTACGGCGGTGTGGATATCTCGCGCAAGTCCCCGCACTACGTGGCCTCCAACGGCATCGCGCAGTCGCCGGAGGGGCGCCGGGTATTCCCCGACATGAGCGTGGAGGAGAACCTGCTGATGGGTACCATCCCCATCGGCGCCCAGCATGCGGACGAAGACATGCAGCGCATGTTCGACCTCTTCCCGCGGCTCAAGGAGCGGCGCAACCAGCGCGCCATGACCATGTCCGGCGGCGAGCAGCAGATGCTCGCCATCGCCCGCGCGCTGATGAGCCGTCCCCGCCTGCTGCTGCTCGACGAACCCTCCCTGGGCCTCGCGCCCATCGTGGTCAAGCAGATCTTCCAGACCCTGCGCGAGCTGGCGAAGAGCGGCATGACCATCTTCCTGGTGGAGCAGAACGCCAACCACGCCCTGCGCCTCTCCGACCGCGCCTACGTGATGGTCACCGGGGAGATCCGCATGAGCGGCACGGGTGAGGAACTGCTCGGCAACCAGGACGTGCGCAACGCGTATCTGGGGGGGCACTAAAGCAGCTGGAAGCTGGAAGCTGGAAGCCGGAAGCCGGAAGCTGGAGGTGGTGTCGCTCGCTTCCGGCTTCGAGCTTCTGGCTTCCAGCCCATTCGGAGAATGCCATGTCCTATCTGCGTTTCTTCACCAACGCCGATGTCGCCGCTGCGCTCGGCTACCCCGCCCTGATCGAAGCGCTGCGGGTCGGGCTCGCCGAGCCCTGTGCGGCGCCTGTGCGGGGCTGCCATGAGCTGCCGGATGGCGCGTCCCTGCTGACCATGCCGGTGTGGCAGGCGGGGCAGGGCATCGGCGTCAAGCTGGTGACCGTGTTCCCCGGCAACGGTGCGCGCGGGCTGCCGTCGGTGGCGGCGCTGTTCACCCTGTTCGACGACGACACCGGCCGTCCGCTGGCCATGCTCGAGGCCTCGGAGCTCACCGCGCGCCGCACCGCCTGCACCTCGGCCCTGGCGGCCGCTCACCTGGTGCGCGAAGACGCCGAGCGTTTGCTGGTGGTGGGCAACGGCACCCTGGCAACGCACATGGTCCGCGCTCATTGCCAGGTGCGTGATTACCGGCGTGTGGATATCTGGGGGCGTGACGCCGACAAGTCCGCCCGGCTGGTGGCGGCCCTGCGTGAAGAGGGGTATCCGGTGCAGGTCGGCGGCGACCTGCAAGGCCTGGTGCAGCAGGCCGACTGCATCAGCTGCGTCACCACCTCGCGCTCGCCGCTGGTGCTGGGCGACTGGCTGCGCCCCGGCACCCACCTCGACCTGGTGGGCGCCTTCCTGCCGAGCATGCGCGAGACCGACTCCGCCGCCGTGGCCCGTGCGCGCATCGTCGTCGACACCCGCGAGGGAGCCCTGGAGGAGGCCGGCGACCTGCTGTTCGCCATCGCCGACGGCCTGCTCGACGAGGACGCGATCGGCACCGAGTTGCGCGAGCTCCTGCACGGCCGTGGCCACCGGCGGAATGCCGAGGAAATCACCCTGTTCAAGTCGGTCGGCTACGCCCTGGAAGACCTGGTGGCAGCGCGCCTGCTGCTGGCCAGCGCCTGATCTAGGGGCTTTGTAGGGTGGATGACGCTCTTTTCATCCACCAAACGGAGTTCGATTCCACCACTCACCCCACACCGGGACGCGCCCTGTAGGAGCGAGCTCTGCTCGCGAAGCCTCTGGGCGGCGCCTTGTGCTGCCTGGGTGAATGCATTGGTTCTGTCTGCGTTAGCTGTTGTGGTTTTAATGCAAGCGCTCAAGCATGGCCCTTTTCGGGCGCCCAAGGGTTCGTGCCACCGCCACCGCATGGGTTTCGCTTCGCTCTACGCCATCCTACGAACGTGCGCTGGGTTACTGCGCACATCAATGTATGGATTTGAGCGAAGAAAGTTGGAGCAGCCGCCAACGCCCCTCCAGGAGGCCGAACGCAGTCGTTGCGCCGGGGAACGAGCGGCATGGATGCCGCGAGCGGCGCGCCAGGCCATGGATGGTCCATCGCGCCGGCCCCCGATAGCGACGATGGAGTGAGGGCACCGCGGCGAAGCCGGGGCCGGATGATGGGGCAAGCCCTTTTGGTTCCTTTTCTGGTGATTGAGAAAAGGGACTCGCCCGGGGGGCGAAACCAGAAACATCACCAGAGCTCGGCAATCAGCTGGACTCAAATCCTCCAGCAACACTTAACGCAGACCGAGCCAATGCATTTGCCCCTACAGGTGCCGGGCGATGCGTTGGATTCGGAGCTGGCATGGTGCCGTTGGGCCTTGCTGCGCTCGGCACCAGCCTACGGGTTTGGTGGCGCAAGGTAGGTCGGCCATCACGCCTTGGACCGAGCCGGGCCACCCACAAAATCTGTGGAGCGAACTGTGGAAAAGATGTGGGCAGGTGGCTGTCGGGCCGGATGGGCGGTCGTCCGGGCGGTCTGGTCGAGATTCGTACAGTCATGCTTTTTTCAAGCGGAACAGTTACTTGCCAATGCCCCTTGAAGTGCCCTCGCAGTTATCCCCGCACGCTGTGGATAACTCTGTGGGCAAGCTCTGGAGCCCTGGCCAGGCGCCAGTACCGCCAGGGGCTGGCGCTGGCTGGTCGAAAATCAGCCATTGCCATCTGCTGCGCGGGCCTGCAAGCGCCGCAGCTGCTGGGTTTGAGAAAAACGGGAACATTCTGCGCAGGCGTCCGCACCATGCCCGGGCTTGTCCCCGAAAACTGTGGACCAAGCTGTTATCGAGCTGTGGATAAGCTGGGTATGGATGGCCCGGAAGCAGGCCTGGCAAGGGCTCTGCCGAACGGTGCGGCACGCGTCCGGCAAGCGGCGCCCGGGCTAGGAGAGAGCGGCCGGTTTCTGGCACTGTGGACGCCTTCCTGCCCAACCGGCGGGCGACGCCTGAAGTGCGTGCCGCTGCCATCGATTCGAGGAGATTCCCATGACGTCCACCCTGTTCATCACCGGTGCCACTTCCGGCTTTGGCGAGGCCTGTGCCCGGCGTTTCGCCGAGGCGGGCTGGTCGCTGGTGATCACCGGCCGCCGCGAGGAGCGGCTGAAGGCGCTGGCCGAGGAGCTTGGCGAGAAGGTCGAGGTGCTGCCGCTGGTGGTCGACGTGCGTGACCGCGCGGCGATGGAGGCGGCCATCGGTGGCCTGCCGGAGCGCTTCGGCACCTTGCGCGGCCTGATCAACAACGCCGGCCTGGCCCTGGGCACCGACCCGGCGCCCAGATGCAGCCTGGATGACTGGGACACCATGGTCGACACCAACATCAAGGGCCTGCTCTACACCACGCGCCTGCTGCTGCCGAAGCTGATCGCCCACGGGCGCGGCGCCGGCATCGTCAACCTGGGGTCCATCGCCGGCAGCTACCCCTATCCGGGCAGCCACGTGTACGGCGGAACCAAGGCCTTCGTCCGGCAGTTCTCGCTGAACCTGCGCAACGACCTGGTCGGCACCGGCGTGCGCGTCACCGACATCGAGCCGGGGCTGTGCGAGAGCGAGTTCTCCCTGGTGCGCTTCGGTGGCGACCAGGCCAAGTACGACGCCACCTACGCCGGCGCCGAGCCGATCCAGCCGCAGGACATCGCCGAGACCATCTTCTGGGTGCTGAACCAGCCGGCGCACATCAACATCAACACCCTGGAGCTGATGCCCGTGAGCCAGACCTGGGCCGGCTTCGCTATTGATCGTTCAGCGAAGTGATGCGGGTGGATCGCCCCAGCAGTTGCAGGGCGCGATCCGGGTAGTCGGTGATCAGGCCGTGCGCGCCCATGTCCAGCAGGTGGCGCATGGCCGGTTGCTCGTTGATGGTCCACATCTGCACGTTGAGGCCACGGTCGATGGCGGTGGCCAGCAGGCTCGGCGTGGCCACTTCCAGGCCGCTGCTGCGCTCGGGAATCTGCAGCGCCTGGTAGGAGGGTGACAGCAGGCGCCCGAGGCCCAGCCAGTTCAGCGCCACCAGCAGTTTCACCGAGCCCGGGCTGGCCGAGGTGGCCACGTCCGGGCACTGTTCGCGGAAGCGTTTCAGGCTGCGCTCGTAGAAGCTGCCGACTATCACCTTGTCGCGTTGCTTCGCCTCCGTCAGCGCCTCGCAGAGGCGATCCTCCAGGCCCACGTCGGGCACCTTGATCTCGATGACCTTGGCCTGTTCCGGGAAGGCCTGCAGCACCGCGTCCAGGGTCGGGATGCGGATGCCCTGGCCGCGATACGGGTGGTTCTCGTCGCCGTCGGCGGTCCAGTGGTAACCGGCATCCAGCGCCTGGGCGCGTTCCAGGGTCAGCCCGGCGATGGGGCCGCTGCCGTCGGTGGTGCGGTCCACGTCGGCGTCATGCAGCACGACCACCTTGCCGTCGGCGGTCAGGCGGATGTCCATCTCCAGCATGTCCACGCCCAGGGCACTGGCGCGCTCGAAGGCGAACAGCGTGTTTTCCGGCCACAACCCGCGGCCGCCCCGGTGGGCGATCACCAGCGGCTTGTCGCCCAGCGCCTGGATCACCGCCGGTGGCGACGCCGGTTTGCTGGTGAGGACGAGGACCGCCAGGGCGATGGCGATCAGCAGCAGGGGGACGAGCAGGAAACGGGCGAAGCGCATGGCGATATTCCGAGGAAGAGGGACGGGCGTGCCGAATCAGACGCGAGGACTATGACAAAAGCGTGACGCCAAGGCGATGCCCGCCGCTGCGCTTTCGCGTGGAGGCGTCTTCGAGGGGGGCGCGGTGGGCGACCGGCCAGGGGAGGATGGGGGAGCCCCCGGCCGGCCGGTGCAACGCGGTGGTTCAGCCCGCCAGCAGCCAGGCGCCGGCCACGGCGGAGGCGCCGCCGGCAACGCGTACCAGGGGGGCGGCGGCTTGCGGCAGCACGCGCACCAGGCCGTAGCCGGCGGCGTGCAGGGCGGCGGTGGCGGCGACGAAGCCGGTGGCGTAGCCCCAGGGGCTGGACAGCTCGGGCAGTTCCAGTCCGTGGGCGACGCCGTGGGCCAGGGCGACCAGGGCGGTCAGGCCCACGGCG
>NZ_QKRU01000006.1:0-144220 GCF_003234055.1 Pseudomonas sp. 57B-090624 | reverse complement strand
TCGTACAGCGGCGTGTGCTCGTGCTCGCGCAGCGCCAGGTTCTGCGCCTGCAACGCCTGCAGCAGATCGACGAGGGATTGCTCGGGACGCGGGCTGGCGATCACCGGCAAGGTGTTGATGAACAGGCCGATCTGCTCCTGGATGCCCCGCAGTTCGGCCGGGCGACCGGCCACCGTGGCGCCGAACGCCACGCCGTCCTGCCCCGTGTGGCGTTGCAGCAGCAACAGCCAGGCGGCCTGCACCAGGGTATTGAGCGTGACCTTCTGCTGCCGGGCGAACTCGCCCAGGCGCTGGCATTCCTCCCGCGAAAGCGAGCGGTGGACGCTGCCGTGGCTGGGCTCGTCGGCCCGGGAGGCGCGCGGCTGGTCCGGCCCGGCCAGGCGGGTCGGCGCGTCGAGGGCCGCCAGTTGGCCACGCCAGAAGGTTTCGCTGGCAACGGGATCGCGCCCCGCCAGCCAGGCGATGTAGTCGCGGTAGCGCCCGCCTTGGCGCACCACCTGCTGCCCCGCATAGCGCTGCAGCACCTCGCCGAGCAGCTGCGAATTGCTCCAGCCATCCATGAGGATGTGGTGGTGGGTATAGACCAGGTGCCAGGCGCTTTCGCCGACCTGCACCAGGGCCAGGCGCAGCAAGGGCGCACGGGCCAGGTCGAAGCCCTGCTCCAGCTCGGCGGTCGCCAGGGCATCGAGCGCGGTGGCCAGATCATCGCGGCCACGCCAGTCGTGCCGTGCGAAGGGCACCTCGACCTGGCGCTGGACGACCTGCAGCGGCCGCTCCAGGCCACCCTCCCAGATGAACCGGCTGCGCAGGATGTCATGAGCGTCCACGGCTTCCTGCCAGGCCCGCTGGAAACGCTCGGGGTCGAGCCCCTGCATGTCCAGGCGCATCTGGTTGATGTAGTGGCCGGTGCCCGGCTCATACAGGCTGTGGAACAGCATGCCCTGCTGCATCGGCGTCAGCGGGTAGAGGTCGTCGACCTCGCGGGCGGAAACCGGCAGCGCATCCAGCTGCCCCTGGCCAAGCCCGGCCAGGGGGAAGTCCGAGGGCGTCACGCCCTGGTTGATCGGCTGGGCACAGTGTTCGATCAGCTGCTCCAGCTCGGCGGCATAGTCATCGGCCAGTCGCTGGATCGTCTGCTCGTCGAACTGCTCGCGACTGAAGGTCCAGCCCAGGCTCAGCTCGCCCTCGTACACCTGGCCGTTGAGGCTCAGCCAGTTGCCCAGGGGCGCCAGCGGGCTGTGGTCGGCGCCGGAACCCTCGCGGGCCGGGCGGAACAGTGCCGCCTGGCTGTCGTCGAAGCTGCCGTCGAACTGGCCGAGGTAGTTGAAGGTCAGGCGCGGCTCGGGCAGTGCCCGCAGCGCTGCACGGGCGTTCTCGTCCCCCAGGTAGCGCAGCGCACCGAAGCCCGTGCCCTTGTCGGGAACGGCCCGCAGCTGCTCCTTGATCGCCTTGATCGACGCCGCCAGGGCGCCCGCCGGCGTGAGCTTCACCGGGAACAGGCTGGTGAACCAGCCGAGGGTGCGGGTCAGGTCGATGCTGGGGAACAGCTCCTCACGGCCATGGCCTTCCAGCTGGATGAGGGTGTTCGGCTGCCCGGTCCAGCGGCAGATCACCCGTGCCAGAGCGGTGAGCAGCAGGTCGTTGACCTGGGTGCGGTAGGCCTTGGGGGCCTCCTGCAACAGGCGTCGGGTCGCCTCCCGGCCCAGCTGGGTGAACAGGGTGCGCGCCAGGCGCGCCTCACGGGGTGCATCCGGGTGTTCGCAGGGCAGCTCGGCGCAAGCGTCCCGCAGGTGCTCCTGCCAGAACCCCAGCTGCCGTTGCAGGGTTTCGCTGCGGGCATGGCGCTGCATCTGCTCGGCGAACGCCTTGACCGAACTGGTCTTTGGCGGCAGCCGCACCGGCTCGCCGCCCTGCACCTGGCGGTAGGCGGTCTGCAGGTCGTCGAAGAGGATGCGCCAGGAGACGCCATCGATCGCCAGGTGGTGGACCACCAGCTGCAGGCGCTGGGTGCCGTCCGCCAGGGTGGCCAGCACCGCGCGCAGCAGCGGGCCGTCCTGCAGGTCCAGGCTGCGCTGGGCCCGCTCGAGCAGCGCGTCCAGGGCGGCGGCATCCGCGACACGGGCCTCCCAGAGCAGGCTGGCGTGTGCCCAATCCTGCTCCTGGCGGTCGAGGTCACGGTGGGTCGCTTCCCAGCCTTCCACGCCCTCGACGAAGCTCAGGCGCAGGGCATCGTGATGCCTGACCAGGCTGCGCAGGGCCTGCTCCAGCACCCCGGGCTGCAACGGGCTGGCCGGGGCCAGCAACACCGACTGGTTGTAGTGATGGCGTTCGGGGATGGGCTCGGCGAAGAAGGCTTGCTGGATCGGCAGCAAGGGCGTGCTGCCCAGGACCGGCCCCTGGTCCACGGCGAAGGCTTCGTCGCCCACCTGCGCAACGCCGGCCAGCGCGTGGACGGTCTGGTGCTGGAACAGGTCCTTGGGCGTGATGCGGATGCCGTCCTGACGGGCGCGGCTCACCACCTGGATGGAGATGATCGAGTCGCCGCCCAGCTCGAAGAAGTTGTCGTTGAGCCCTACCCGCTCCAGCTTGAGCACGTCCTGCCAGATCAGCGCCAGGCGCTGCTCCAGCTCGCTTTGCGGCGCCACGTAGTGCTGCTGCGCCTGGCTCGCATCCGGTTGCGGCAGCGCCTTGCGGTCCAGCTTGCCGTTGGCGGTCAGCGGCCAGTGCTCCACGAACAGCAGGTGCGTCGGCACCATGTAGTCCGGCAACTCGGCCTTCAGCTCGGTTTTTAGGGCGTCACGCAATACCCCGGCATCCTCCAGCGGACTCGCTGGCAGCACGTAGCCCACCAGCTGCGTGCCGGTCGGCCCTTCATGGGCCAACACCACAGCCTCACGCACGGCATCCAGTGCGGCCAGGCGCGCCTCGATCTCGCCCAGCTCGATACGGAAACCACGGATCTTCACCTGATGGTCGATCCGTCCCACGTATTGGATGACGCCGTCGCTGCGGTACTGCGCCAGGTCGCCGGTGCGGTACAGGCGTGCACCGGGCTCGCCGAAGGGATTGGGAATGAAGCGCTGTGCGGTCAGGTCGCCACGGTTCAGGTAGCCCCGCGCCAGGCCGGCACGGCCCACGTAGAGCTCGCCGATGCAGCCACGGGGCACGGGGTTGAGCTCACCGTCGAGCAGGTACCAGGACAGGTCCGGGATCGGCTCGCCGATGGGGCTGCTGGCGTCATGCTCAAGATCAGCCAGGGACAGCGGTCGGTAAGTGACGTGCACCGTGGTCTCGGTGATGCCGTACATGTTGATCAGCTGCGGCGCGGTGTCGCCGAAACGTTCGAACCAGGGGCGCAGGCCGTGCACGTCCAGGGCCTCGCCACCGAACACCACATAGCGCAGCGCCAAGTGGCGCGAATCGGCGCAGGCCACCTGCATCAGCGGCTTGAAGGCCGAGGGCGTCTGGTTGAGCACGGTGACACCGGCACTCACCAGCAGCGCGTGGAAGTCCTGCGGCGAACGGCTCACGTCGTGGGGCACGATCACCAGCTCGCCGCCGTAGAGCAGCGCGCCGAAGATCTCCCAGACCGAGAAATCGAAGGCATAGGAATGAAACAGCGACCAGACGTCCCGGGGGCCGAAGTCGAACCAGCCTTCGGTGGCCTGGAACAGCCGCATGATGTTGCTGTGGGGCAGCAACGTGCCCTTGGGCTTGCCGGTGGAGCCGGAGGTGTAGATCACATAGGCCAGGTTGGCCGGCGACATCGCCACCTGCGGCTCGTGCTCGGGGTAGCCCGTCGCGCCCTCCAGCAGCAATGCATCCACCGTCGCCGGGATCGGCAGGCGCTGCAGCAAGGCTGGCAGGGTCAGCAGCAGGCGGATGCCGCTGTCCTCGATCATGTAGGCCAGGCGGTCCTCGGGGTAGCTCGGGTCCAGGGGCACATAGGCGCCACCGGCCTTGAGGATCGCCAACAGGCCCACCACCATCTCCAGGCCACGCTCGGTGGCCAAGCCCACCCGCACATCCGGGCCCACGCCGCGCTCGATCAGCTGGTGAGCCAGGCGGTTGGCCCAGGCATCGAGTTCGCCATAGCTCAGGGTCTGCGCCTCGAAACGCAGGGCGATAGCCTCCGGGCGCAGGCGTGCCTGCTCGGCGATGCGCTGATGGGCGCACTGGGTGACGTCGAAATCACGGGCTGCCGGGTTCCACTGCTGCAGGTTCGCCTGGCGCTCCTCGGCATCGAGCAGCGGCAGTTCGCCGACGCGGCACTGCGGGTCGGCGACGATGCCGCGCAGCAGGTTGAGCCAATGGCCGGCCAGGCGCGAGACGGTGTCTGCATCGAACAGGTCGGTGGCGTAGGTCAGCGAGGCGGTGAGTTCGCCGGCGGCTTCCAGGGTGTCCAGGGTCAGGTCGAACTGGGCAGTGTGGCTGTCCCAGTCCTGCGCTTTCAGCGTCAGCCCGGGAAGGGACGGCAGCGCCTCACGACCGGCGCTCTGGTGGTTGTAGAGCACCTGGAACAGTGGGCTGTGGCTCAGGCTGCGCTCCGGACGCAGGGCATCCACCAGCTGTTCGAAGGGCAGGTCCTGGTGCGCTTCCGCGCCCAGCGCCGCATCCCGGGCCTGCCCGAGCAGATCGGCGAAGCGCACCTGCCCATCGACCTGGGCCCTGAGCACCTGGGTGTTGACGAAGAAGCCGATCAGGCGCTCGGTCTCCACGCGGTTGCGGTTGGCGATCGGTACGCCGACGCGGATATCCGCCTGCCCGCTGTAGCGATGCAACAGCGCCTGGAACGAGGCCAGCAGCACCATGAACAGGGTCACGCCCTCGCGCTGCGCCAGCTGGGCGAGTTGCCCGGCCAATGCCGGCGGCAGCTCGATGGCCAGGCGGGCACCGGCGAAACTCTGCTGGGCCGGGCGTGGGCGGTCGGTGGGCAGCTCCAGCAATGGGTGCTCGTCGCCCAGGGCGGCGGTCCAGTAGGCCAGCTGGCGTTCGCGCTCGCCCGCCTCCATCCACTGGCGTTGCCAGGCGGCATAGTCCGCGTACTGGATGGGCAAGGCGTCCTGGCGCACGGCCAGGCCCTGGCCATGGGCCGCATAGCCCTCCATCAGTTCCTGCACCAGCAGCTGCATCGACCAGCCATCGGAGACGATGTGGTGCTGGGTCAGCACCAGCACATGCGCCTGCGGCGCGATGCGCAGCAGGCCGACCCGCAGCAGCGGGCCCTTCTCGAGGTCGAAGGGTTCGCTGACCTGCTTCTGCACGAAGGCGCGGATGTACGCCTCGTCCGCGCCCTCCTCCACCTCGGGCGACAGCACCAACGGCAGGTCGGGGTGGATCAGTTGACGGGCCTGTCCATCACTCTGGACGAAGGTGGTGCGCAGGCTTTCGTGACGCTGCACCAGGCCCGCGAAGGCCCGTTGCAATGCCTCGATGTCGAGCTCGCCCTCGATCCGCAGCGCTGCAGGAATGTGATAGGCGGCGCTGCCCGGCTCCATCTGCCAGAGGAACCACTGGCGCTGCTGGGCATAGGACAGCGGCAGGCTCTGCCCGCGATCCACCCGTGGAATGGACAGGGTCTGCACACCTGCGGATTGTTCCAGCACCTTCACGCAGGCCTTGAAGTCGGCATTCTCGAACAGTTGGCGAAGCTGCAGGTCGAGCCCCAGCTCCTGGCGAATCCGCGACACCATCTGGGTGGCCAGCAACGAGTGCCCGCCCAGCTCGAAGAAGTTGTCGTTGAGCCCTACCCGCTCCAGCTTCAGCACGTCCTGCCAGATCAGTGCCAGGCGTTGCTCCAGCTCGCTCTGCGGCGCCACATGGTGCTGCTGCGCCTGGCTCGCATCCGGCTGCGGCAGCGCCTTGCGATCCAGCTTGCCGTTGGCGGTCAGCGGCCAGCGCTCCACGAACAGCAGGTGCGTCGGCACCATGTAGTCCGGCAGTTCGGCCTTCAGCCCGGTTTTCAGGGCGTCACGCAATGCGCCGGCATCCTCCAGCGGACTCGCTGGCAGCACGTAGCCCACCAGTTGCGTGCCGGTCGGCCCTTCATGGGCCAGCACCACGGCCTCTCGCACGGCATCCAGCGCAGCCAGGCGCGCCTCGATCTCACCCAGCTCGATGCGGAAACCACGGATCTTCACCTGGTGGTCGATGCGCCCCACGTATTGGATGACGCCATCGCTGCGGTACTGCGCCAAGTCGCCGGTGCGATACAGGCGCGCACCGGGCTCGCCGAAGGGGTCGGGGATGAAACGCTGTGCGGTGAGGTCGCCACGGTTCAGGTAGCCCCGCGCCAGGCCGGCACGACCCACGTAGAGCTCACCGATGCAGCCACGGGGCACCGGGTTGAGATCGCCGTCGAGCAGGTACCAGGACAGGTCCGGGATCGGCTCGCCGATGGGGCTGCTGGCGTCATGTTCCAGGTCCGCCAGGGACAGCGGTCGGTAGGTGACGTGCACCGTGGTCTCGGTGATGCCGTACATGTTGATCAGCTGCGGCGCGGTATCGCCGAAACGTTCGAACCAGGGGCGCAGGCTGTGCACGTCCAGGGCCTCGCCACCGAACACCACGTAACGCAGCGCCAGCTCATCCTGGGCGGCGCAGGCGATCTGCATCAGCGGCTTGAAGGCCGAGGGCGTCTGGTTGAGCACGGTGACGCCGGTGCTCACCAGCAGCGCGTGGAAGTCCTGCGGCGAGCGGCTCACATCGTGGGGCACGATCACCAGCTCGCCGCCGTAGAGCAGCGCGCCGAAGATTTCCCAGACCGAGAAATCGAAGGCATAGGAATGGAACAGCGACCAGACGTCCTGGGGGCCGAAGTCGAACCAGCCTTCAGTGGCCTGGAACAGCCGCATGAGGTTGCTGTGGGGCAGCAACGTGCCCTTGGGCTTGCCGGTGGAGCCGGAGGTGTAGATCACATAGGCCAGGTTGGCCGGCGACATCGCCACCTGTGGCTCGTGCTCGGGATAACCCGCCGCGCCCTCCAGCAGCAGCGCCTCTACCTTCGCCGGGATCGGCAGGCTTTGCAGCAAGGCTGGCTGGGTCAGCAGCAGGCGGATGCCGCTGTCCTCGATCATGTAGGCCAGGCGATCCTCGGGGTAGCTCGGGTCCAGCGGCACATAGGCGCCACCGGCCTTGAGGATCGCCAGCAGGCCCACCACCATTTCCAGGCCACGCTCGGTGGCCAAGCCCACCCGCACATCCGGGCCGACGCCACGCTCGATCAGTTGGTGAGCCAGGCGGTTGGCCCAGGTATCGAGCTCGCCATAGCTCAAGGTCTGCGCCTCGAAGCGCAGGGCGATGGCCTCCGGGCGCAGGCGTGCCTGCTCGGCGATGCGCTGATGGGCGCACTGGGTGACGTCGAAATCACGGGCCGCCGGGTTCCACTGCCGTAGGTTCGCCTGGCGCTCCTCGGCATCGAGCAGCGGCAGTTCGCCGACGCGGCACTGCGGGTCGGCGACGATGCCGCGCAGCAGGTTGAGCCAATGGCCGGCCAGGCGCGAGACGGTGCCCGCATCGAACAGGTCGGTGGCGTAGGTCAGCGAGGCAGTGAGTTCGCCGGCGGCTTCCAGGGTGTCCAGGGTCAGGTCGAACTGGGCGGTGTGGGCGCTCCAGTCCAGGCTCTCCACCCGCAGGCCCGGCAGTTGCAGGGCTTGGCCCGCCCCATCGCTCTGGTGGTTGAACATCACCTGGAACAGCGGGCCATGGCTGAGCTGACGCTCGGGGGCCAGGGCCTGCACCACCTGTTCGAACGGCAGGTCCTGATGCGCCTGCGCACCCAGGGCGGCCTGCTTGACCTGCGCCAGCAGATCGGTGAAGGGCATGTCGCCACGGATATCCGCATCCAGCACCTGGGTATTGACGAAGAAGCCGATCAGGCGCTCGGTTTCCACGCGGTTGCGGTTGGCGATCGGCACGCCGACGCGGATGTCCGCTTGCCCGCTGTAGCGGTGCAGCAGGGCCTGGAACGATGCCAGCAGCACCATGAACAGGGTCAGCCCCTGGCGCTGGGCCAGCTCGCGCAACGCCGAGGCCAGCGCGGTCTCCAGCTGCAGGTCCAGGCGCGCACCGCGATGGCTCTGGACCAGCGGTCGGGCACGGTCGGCCGGCAGCGACAGCACGCTGCCGGCATCGCCCAGCCGTTCGGTCCAGTAGGCCAGCTGGCGTTGCTGCTCGCCGGCTTCCATCCACTTCCGCTGCCAGATCGCGTAGTCCGCGTACTGGATCGGCAGCGGCGCAAGCGCCGCCGCTCGACCGCTGGCATGGGCGAGATAGAGCTCGATCAGGTCCTCGACCATCACCTGCGAGGAGGCGCCGTCGGAAACGATGTGGTGCAGGGTGAGGACCAGCACATGGTCGTCCTGGGCCAGCCTCAGCAGCTTCAGCCGCACCAGCGGCCCCCGCTGCAGGTCGAACGGGCGGGCGACTTCGTCATCGACGAACGCCTTGATCGCCCCCTCGTCGACAGCGCCTTCGAGGGCCTGGAACTCGATCGCCAGGCGGCCGGCCTCGACCACCACCTGGCGCAGGCCCTGCCCGTCCTCGACGAACACCGTGCGCAGGACCTCGTGGCGTTCGAGCAGGCCGTCGACGCTGCGTTGCAGCGCCTCGATATCCAGGGCACCCCGCAGCCTCAGGGCGGTGGGCATGTTGTAGGCGGCGCTGTCGGGGTCCAGGCGCCAGAGGAACCATTGACGCTCCTGGGCGTAGGACAGCTCCAGCGAGGGGAACTCGTGGCGCGTCACCGGTATCGGCAGCGCCGAGAAGCTCATGTTCTTGCTGCGCAGCTTGTCGAGGAAGGCCTGGCGCTGTGCCAGCGGCAGGCGGATGAAGCGCTGCACCAGGGAGAGGTTGTCGGGTTGGTTCATGTCAGAGGGCCTCCAGGTCAGCGAGAAAGTCGTGCATCTCATTCAGGTCGTCGCTGGAGTGAGGCGTCAGGTGTTCCGCCAGCTGCTGCGCGTAGTCGGACAGGGATGAGGTTCTGAAAAGCAGGTCGAGGGGCACGGCAGCCCCCTGCTCCATCTGGAGCCGTGCGGTCGCTTGGGTCGCCAACAGTGAATGCCCACCGAGTTCGAAGAAGTTGTCGTCGCGGCCGACGCGCTCCAGCTTGAGCACGTCCCGCCAGATATCGGCCACGCGCCGCTCCAGCTCGCCCTCGGGCGCCACGTAGGCACGCAGCAGCTGGTTGCCATCCGGCCTGGGCAGGCTCTTGCGGTCGAGCTTGCCGTTGGGCGTGAGGGGGAAGCGTTCGAGCACCAGCCAATGGGCGGGGATCATGTAGTCGGGCAGCGCCGACGCCAGGGCCGCCTTGAGCGGGCTGCGCAGCTCGGCCACCTCCAGAGCCTCGTGGGGCACCAGGTAGGCCACTAGCTGGCTGCCCAGGGGGCCTTCCTGGGCGACGACCGCCGCCTCGCGGATCAGCGGGTGGGCGAGCAGTTGCGCCTCGATCTCGCCCAGCTCGATGCGGAAGCCACGGATCTTCACCTGGTGGTCGACGCGACCGAGGTACTCGATCACGCCGTCGGCCCGGTGCCTGGCCAGGTCCCCGGTGCGGTACAGGCGGGTGCCGTTGCCGAACGGGTCCGGCAGGAAGCGTTCGGCGGTCAGCGCCGGGCGGTCGTGGTAGCCACGGGCCAGGCCATCGCCACCGATGTACAGCTCGCCGATCACCCCCGCCGGATTCGGCGCGAAGTCACCGTCGAGAATGAACAGCGAAGTGTTGGCGATCGGCCGCCCGAGCCAGGGTTGCGGCTGCTCCGGGGTCAGCCGGTGGACCGCCGACCAGATGGTGGTCTCGGTGGGGCCATAGAGGTTCCACACGGCAGCGCTCAGGACCAGCATGCGCTGGGCCAGGTCATCGGCCAGGGCCTCGCCTCCGCAGAGGAAGGTGCGGCCGGCCAGGATCGCGGCGCGGGGGTGGTCCAGCAGCATGCGCCAGGTGGACGGCGTGGCCTGGATGACGCCGACCCGCTGCTGCTCGATGAGTTGCAGCAGGCGCTCCGGGTCGTGGGCGCCGTGCCGGTCCGCCAGCACCACGCAGGCGCCCTGGAACAGCGGGCCATAGAGCTCCAGCCCGAAGATGTCGAAGGAGAAGGTGGTCAGCGACAGCACCCGATCGGCCGCCTCGATGCCGGGCTCCAGCACCATGCTGGCGACGAAATTGACCAGGGCCTGGTGGCGCACCATCACGCCCTTGGGCTTGCCGGTGGAGCCGGAGGTGTAGATGGCGTAGCACAGGTGCTCGCCACCGACCGCGACCTGCGGGTCGACCGGGCTTTCCTCCAGGCTGGCCGCCGGCTCCACCAGCAACGTGCGCACGCCAGCCGGCAGGGCGAACTGCCCGGCCAGGGCCGGCTGGGTCAGCAACAGTTGCAGGCCGCTGTCCTCCACCATGTGCGCGAGGCGGTCCTGGGGATATTGCGGGTCGAGCGGCACGTAGGCGCCGCCGGCCTTGAGGATGGCCAGCAGGCCGATCACCATCTCGACGCCACGCTCCAGGGCGATACCGACGAGCTGGTCCGGCACCACGCCGAGCCCGATGAGCCGGTGCGCGAGGTGGTTGGCCTGGCGGTTGAGCTGGCCGTAGCTCAGTGCCTGCCCATCGAAGCGCAGGGCGATGGCGTCAGGCGTGGCGCGGGCCCGGGCTTCGAACAGCTGGTGCATGCAGGGCGCCTGCGGGTAGTCGGCGGCGGTGGCATTCCACGCGCTGACCACACGCTCGTGCTCGGCCGCATCCAGCAGCCTCAGCTCGCCCAACGGCTGCTCGGCGGCGTCGGGCATCTGCTGCAGCAGGCGGCCCAGGTGGCGCCCCAGTTGCTCGATGGCGTCATGGGCGAAGGCTTCGCGCTGGTAGCTGAACTGCACCGAGAGGCATTCGCCGAGGCTGACCATCAGGGTCAGCGGGTAGTTCGTCTGCTCCTGGCTGGCCACGGCGCCGAAACGCACCCCATGGGCGGCGCTCTGCTCCAGGGCCTCGGCGATGGGGTAGTTCTCGAACACCAGGATGTTGTCGAACAGGGCTTCGCCGCCCTGCCCGGCCCAGCGCTGGATGTCGAACAGCGGGGTGTGCTCGAACTCGCGCAGCGCCAGGTTCTGGGCCTGCAACGCCTGCAGCCAATCGACCAGCCGCTGTTCGCCGCGCGGGCTGGCGACCACCGGCAGGGTGTTGATGAACAGGCCGATCTGCTGCTCGCTGCCGGGCAGGTCCGCCGGGCGGCCGGCGACGGTGGCGCCGAAGACCACGCCCGACTTGCCGGTATGGCGCTGCAGGAGCAGCAGCCAGGCGGCCTGTACCAGGGTGTTGACGGTAACCTTGGCGGCCCGCGCAAACGCGCCGAGCCGGCGGGTCTGCCCGGCATCCAGCTGGATGCCATGCAGGCCATGGGCGGCCGTCGCCTCGTGGGCATCCGGCCTCGGGAAGACCGATGCCAGGCGCACGGGCTCGTCCAGCAAGCTCAGCTGGCGGCTCCAGAAGGCTTCTGCAGCGGCCGCGTCCTGGCGCTGCAGCCAGGCGATGTAGTCGCCGTAGCGGCCCGGGACCGAAGGCAGCGTGCCCTGGCCATAGTGCTGCAGCACCTCGGCGAACAGCTGGGCGCTGCTCCAGCCGTCCATGAGGATGTGATGGTTGGTGTAGATCAGGTGGTGGCGATCATCGCCGGTGCGCACCAGGACCAGGCGCATCAGCGGCGCCTGGTCCAGCTCGAAGCCACGGGCGCGTTCTTCCTCGGCCAGCGCATCGAGCGCCGCCTCCATGCCGGCCTGGTCACGCCAGTCCAGCAGGCTGAAGGGGATGTCGAGCTGGCGGTAGACCAGTTGCACCGGCTGTTCGAGATCGCCCCGCCAGAAGAACCCGGTGCGCAGGATGTCGTGACGGTCCAGCACCGCCTGCCAGGCCGCGCGGAAGCGCGCGGGCTCCAGCCCCTCGATGTCGAGGCGGGTCTGGTTGACGTAGTTGCCGCGGCCCTGCTCGAACAGCGAGTGGAACAGCATGCCCTGCTGCATCGGTGACAGCGGGTAGAGGTCGTCGATGGCCGCAGCGGCCACCGGCAGCGCGTCGAGCTGGGCCTGGGTCAGGCGGGCCAGGGGGAAGTCGGATGGGGTCACGCCCTGGTTCGCGGCATCGCAGCAATGCTCGATCAGCGCACGCAGCTCGTTCTGGTAGTCATCGGCCAGGCGCTCGATGGTGGCGACCTCGAACTGCGCGCGGCTGAAGGTCCAGCTGAGATCCAGCTCGCCGCCGAATACCTGGCTGTCCAGGGCCAGCTGGTTGCCCAGCGGCCCCTCCAGGTCGACCTCCTCGCCTCCCGATTCCGCGGTCGGGGCGAACAGCGCCGCATCGGCCTCATCGAAGCTGCCGTCGAACTGCCCCAGGTAGTTGAAGGTCAGGCGCGGAACGGGCAGCTGGCCCAGCGCGGCGCGGGCCTGGGGCTCTCCCAGGTGGGCCAGCACGCCGAAGCCGATGCCTTTGTTGGGAATCGCCCGCAGCTGCTCCTTGATGCCCTTGAGCGCGGCCCCGAGGTCCCCCTCGGCGCTCAGCCGGGCCGGGAACACGCTGGTGAACCAGCCCACGGTGCGGGTCAGGTCGATGGTGTCGAACAGGTCTTCACGTCCGTGCCCTTCGAGCTGGACCAGTACGTTCGCTTCACCGGTCCAGCGGGCGATGGTACGGGCCAGCGCCGTCAGCAGCAGGTCGTTGACCTGGGTGCGATAGGCCGCCGGGGCCTCCTGCAGCAGGCGGCGGGTCAGCCCGGCATCCAGGCGGCGACGGACCGCCACGGCGCTGTGGTGGGTCAGGGCCCCTTGCGGGTGGTCGCACGGCAGGGACACGGAGGCGCCCTGCAGTTGCGCCTGCCAGTAACCCAGTTCCGCCTGCATGGCGGTGCTCCGGGCGTGGGCCTGCAACTGCTCGGCCCAGTCCCTGGTGGAGCTGGTCTTGGCCGGCAGCGCGACCGCCTGGCCACCTTCGATGCGGCGATAGGTGAGCTGCAGGTCTTCGAACAGGATGCGCCAAGACACGCCGTCCACCACCAGGTGATGGATGACCAGCAGCAGGCGCTGGCTGCCGTCATCGAGGGTGGCCAGGAGTGCACGCAGCAAGGGGCCCTGTTGCAGGCTCAGGCTGCGCTGCACGGTGTTGCCCAGTTCATGCAGCGCCTGGGCGTCGGCGACCCGGGCCTGTTGCAGCAGCGCTTCGCCCTGGGCCTGTGGCTCCTGGTAGCGGGCCGTCCAGCCCGCCCCGGTTTCGCTGAAGGACAGGCGCAGCCCGTCATGGTGCTCCACCAGGCGTTGCAGGGCCTGCTCGAGCGCCTCCGGCTGCAGGGGGCGGGTCGGCTTGAGCATCACCGACTGGTTCCAGTGATGGCGCTGGGGGATGTCGTTGTCGAAGAACATCCGCTGCACCGGCAGCAGCGGCGACTCGCCGCGCACCGGCCCCTGGTCGATGGCCAGGGTCGCTTCGCCCTGGCGCGCCACGCTGGCGAGCGCCTGGACGGTCGGGTGCTGGAACAGGTCTTTCGGGGTGAGGCGGATGCCCAGCTGGCGCGCACGGCTGACCACCTGGATGGAGATGATCGAATCACCGCCGAGCTCGAAGAAATTGTCGTTCAGGCCGACCTGCTCCAGCTTGAGCACCTCTTCCCAGATCCGCGCCAGCTGCCGTTGCAGCTCGCTCTGCGGGGCCACGTAGGCCTGCTGCAGCTGGCTGAGGTCCGGGCGGGGCAGGTTCTTGCGGTCGAGCTTGCCGTTGGGCGTCAGCGGCAGGCGCTCCAGGCGCATCAGGTGGGACGGCACCATGTGCGCCGGCAGGCTGGCCTTGAGCTGCTCGCGCAGGCCCTCGACGAAGCCGGCCGCGTCGTCGCTGGCGACGACGTAGCCCACCAGGCGCTTGCCGCTGCCGGCTTCGCCTTCCTGGGCCACCACCACCGCCTCGCGCACGCCCTCCAGGGCCTGCAGGCGCGCCTCGATCTCGCCCAGTTCGATGCGGAAGCCGCGGATCTTCACCTGGTTGTCGATGCGTTCCAGGTAGTCGAAGGTGCCATCGGCACGCTGGCGCACCCGGTCGCCGGTGCGATAGAGCAGGCCGCCCGCGCTGCCGAAGGGGTCGGCGACGAAGCGCTCGGCGGTCAGGCCCGGGCGGTTCAGGTAGCCGCGCGCGAGGCCGCTGCCCCCCAGGTAGAGCTCACCGGTCATGCCCTGGGGCACGGGGTTGAGGTCGGCGTCCAGCACGTAGGTGCTGCGGTCGCCGATGCGGCTGCCGATAGGGGCATAGGCCGCGCCGCATTGCTGGTCCCGCCAGGCCTTCCAGATCAGCGGGGTGACCACGGTTTCGGTCGGGCCATAGCCGTTGATGATGAAGTCGGGGTCCAGCGCCCGCTTCACCCGCTCGAAACTGGCGCTGGGCACCGCGTCGCCGCCGAAGCAGTAGATCCTCACCCGGGGCGGGTTGCCCTCGCGCTCGGCGTGCTCGGCCAGTTGCTGCAGGTACACGGGCGGGAACGCCGCCACGGTCACGCCTTCGGCCTGCATCGCGCGGTAGGTCTGCTCCGGGGTCCAGAGGCTGTCATCGCGGATCAGCAGCGAGCCGCCGTGGGTCAGGCTGGTGAGCCAGCGCTCGTGCGCGCCGTCGAAGGCGAAGGACATGAAGTGGAATTCGCAGTCGTCGGCGTTCATCTCGTAACGCTCGCCGATCGCCTGGCAGTGCATGCTCAGCGGGCCATGGGCGACGCACACGCCCTTGGGCTGGCCGGTGGAGCCGGAGGTGTAGATCACGTAGGCGAGGTTGTGCGGGTCGACCTGCACCGCCGGGGCCTGGCGCGGGTGCCGCGAGAGGTCGAGGCGGTCGAGTTCCAGCACCTTGAGGTCGGCGTCCACCGGCAGCGCGGGCAGCAGTTGCGAGTCGCTCAGCAGCAACGCGAGCCCGGAATCCTTCATCAGGTAGGCCAGCCGCTCGCGCGGGTAGCTGCTGTCCAGCGGCACATAGGCGCCCCCGGCCTTGAGCACCGCCAGCAGGGCGACGATCAGGCCATCGCCACGGGGCAGCGCGACGCCGACCCGGACTTCCGGCCCGATGCCCTGGGCCACCAGCTCGTGGGCCAGCTGGTTGGCGCGGCCCTCCACCTCGGCGTAGCTGAAGCGCTGCCCGGCGAAGATCACCGCGGTACGTTGCCCCTGCGTTGCGGCGAGCTCGGCGAAACGCCGGTGCACCGGCGTCTCGACCGCATAGGGTTGCGGCAGGTTCTGTTCCTGCAGCCGCGCCCGTTGCTCAGGGGTGACCAGGGCGATTTCGCCCAGCCGGCGCTCGGCCGATACGCAGAACTCCTGCAGCAGGTGCAGCAGTTGCCCGGCAACGCGGGCGACGGCCGCCTCGGAGAAACGAGCGGGCGCATAGCTGCAATGCAGGGCCAGGGTTTCTCCCAGGGTCACGCCGACGCTCAGGGGGTAGTGGGTCTGGTCGAAGTTGCCGACCGCGCCGAAACGCACCCCGAGCGTCCCGCCCTGGCGCAGTGCTTCGGCGATCGGGTAGTTCTCGAAGACCAGGATGTTGTCGAACAGGGCCTCACCGCCCTGCCCGGCCCAGCGCTGGATGCTGGCCAGCGGCGTGTGCTCGAACTCCCGCAGCGCGAGGTTCTTCTCCTGCACCGCTTGCAGCCAGTCGGCCACGCGCTGGTCCGGCCGGGAGCCGGCGACCACCGGCAGGGTGTTGATGAACAGGCCGATCTGTTGCTCGATGCCTGCCACCTCGGCCGGGCGCCCGGCCACGGTGGTGCCGAAGGCCACCACCTCGGCGCCGGTGTGGCGCTGCAGCAGCAACAGCCAGGCGGCCTGCACCAGGGTGTTGACCGTGACCTTCTGCTGGCGGGCGAACGCGTTCAGGCGCTGGGTGCGCTGCGGGTCCAGCGCGGCATCGAGCAGGCGGTGGCCGCCAGCCTCCAGCAGGTCCTGGGGCTGGACACTGGCCTGGGCGAGCAAGGTGGGCTCCTGCAGCTCGGCGACCTGCTGCTTCCAGAAGCCTTCGTCACGCACCGCATCCTGCTGGTGCAGCCAGCGGATGTAGTCACGGTAACGGCCGACGGCGGGCGCAGGCGCCTCTGCGCTGTAGCGCTGCAGGACCTCACCGAGCAGCTGCGAGCTGCTCCAGCCGTCCAGCAGGATGTGATGGTTGGTGAACACCAGATGGTGGCGCTCGTCGCTCGTGCGGATCAGCGCCAGGCGCAGCAGGCCCGGTTGCGACAGGTCGAAGCCACGTGCCCGGTCCTCTTCGAGAAAACGCGCCAGTGCCACATCGATATCGCGACGGCCACGCCAGTCCAGCTCCACGAAGGGCAGGCTCACCTGGCGGTGGAGCACCTGCAGCGGATGGGGCAGATCGCCCTGCCAGAGGAAGGCCGTGCGCAGGATGTCGTGGCTGTCCACCGCCGCCTGCCAGGCGTCGCGGAAGCGCTGCGGGTCCAGCCCGTCGACGTCCACGCTCAACTGGTTGATGTAGGTGCCATCCCCCTGCTCGTAGAGGCTGTGGAACAGCAGGCCCTGCTGCATGGGCGACAGCGGGTAGAGGTCTTCCACCGCCTGGGCGGGCAGCCCGAGCGAGTCCAGCTGGGCCTGGTCCAGGCCGGCCAGGGGGACATCCGAGGGCGTGAGGCCCGCTGCGTCTGCCTGGCAGCAGTGCTCGACCAGGGCTTGCAGCTCCAGGCCGTAGCCGTCCGCCAGCTGGCGGATGTCGGCTTCATCGAACATGTCCTGGCTGAAGGTCCAGCGCAGTTCGAGCTCGCCGTCGTAGACCTGCCCTTCCACGCCCAGCCAGTTGTCCAGGGGCGCATCCGCGCTCTGTTCGGCCCCGGCACGCTCGCCGGCGGGCACCAGCAGCGCGCCCTCGCGGCTGTCGAAGCTGCCGTCGAACTGCCCCAGGTAGTTGAAGGTGATGCGCGGTTCCGGCAACCGTGCCAGCGCCTCGCGGTCCGCCGCCTGCCCGAGATGACGCAGGATGCCGAAGCCGATGCCCTTGTTGGGGATGGCCCGCAGCTGCTCCTTGACCCGCTTGAGGGTGTCCGCAAGGCCCGGAGCCGGGCTCAGGCGTACCGGGAACAGGCTGGTGAACCAGCCGACGCTGCGGCTGAGGTCGATGCCGTCGAACAGGTCTTCGCGGCCATGCCCCTCCAGCTGGATCAGGACATGCTCCTGTCCCGTCCATTGGCCCACGACCCTGGCCAGGGCGGTGAGCAGCAGGTCGTTGACCTGGGTGCGGTAGGCCGCAGGGGCCTGCTGCAGCAGCTGCCGGGTGCGCGCCCGGTCCAGCCGGCTGCGCACCACCTGTGCATGGCGGCTTTGCAGGCCACCTTCCGGGTTGCGGCACGGCAGCTCGGTGGTCACACCCTCGAACTGGCCGACCCAGTACCCCAGCTCGCGCCTGGCCGTCTCGCTCTGGGCGTAACCCTGCAGCTGCTCGGCCCAGCTCTTGTAGGCGCTGGTCTTGGCCGGCAGGGACGGTCGCTCGCCCTGGGCACTTTGCTGGTAGGCCCGCTGCAGGTCTTCCAGCAGGATGCGCCAGGACACGCCGTCGACCACCAGGTGGTGCACGGCGAGCAGCAGGCGCTGGGTGCCGTCCTGGAGGGTGGCCAGCACCGCGCGGAGCAGCGGCCCGTCGCGCAGGTCGAGGCTGCGCTGGGCATCGGTGCACAGCGCTTGCAGGTCGTCATCCGCCACGTCGTCACGCACCCAGAGCAGGGTCGGCAGGCCGGCCGCGAGGCCGGCCAGTTCCGCCCGCCAGGCCTCGCCGCGCTGTTCGAAGCGCGTGCGCAGCGCATCGTGATGCACGACCACGGCGTGCAGCGCCTGCTCCAGCGCGGCGGCCTGCAGCGGCTCGAGCGGGCGCAGCAGCAGCGCCTGGTTCCAGTGGTGCTGATCGGGGATGGCCTCGTCGAAGAACCCGTGCTGGATCGGCAGCAAGGGCAGCTCGCCGGTGACCGGCCCCTGGTCGATGCCCGGCCCGGCCTCGCCGAGGCGGGCCACGGCGGCCAGGGCCTGGACGGTCTGGTGCTGGAACAGATCGCGCGAGGTGAACGCGATGCCGGCCTGGCGGGCCCGGTTGACCAGTTGGATGGAGACGATCGAGTCGCCGCCCAGCTCGAAGAAGTTGTCGGTCAGGCCGACCCGCTCCAGCTTGAGCACGTCCTGCCAGAGACCGGCGATGCGCTGCTCCAGCTCGCTGCGCGGTGCCACGTAGGCCTGTTGCAGCTGGCTCGCATCCGGCAGCGGCAGGGCCTTGCGGTCCAGCTTGCCGTTGGGGCTCAGGGGCAGTGCATCGAGGAACAGGATATGCGCCGGCACCATGTAGTCCGGCAGGCTGCCGCGCAGCTGCTCGCGGATGCCCTCGCGCACCTCGTGCCGGGCATCGCCAGGCGCCTGGGCCAGGGCCTTGTCCGCCGCCACGACATAGGCCACCAGTTGCAGCGCCGATTCGCCCTGCACGGCCTGCACCGTGGCATCGCCGACGGTGTCCAGCTCCAGCAGGCGCGCCTCGATCTCGCCCAGCTCGATGCGAAAGCCACGGATCTTCACCTGATGGTCGACACGGCCGACGTACTCGATGACGCCGGCCTCGTTGAAGCGCGCCAGGTCACCGGTGCGGTACAGACGGCCACCGGTGGTGGAGAACGGGTCGGGGATGAAGCGCTCGGCGGTGAGGCCGGGGCGCTGGAAGTAACCCCGGGCGAGCAGCTCGCCGCCGATCATCAACTCGCCCACCACCCCCACGGGCACCGGCTGGCCGTTGCCATCCAGCAGGTAGGTGCTGCGCCCGGGCAAGGCGCGACCGATCGGCAGGACCCGTGGCAGCGCCTGGCGCCCCTCGACATAGTCGCTGCAGTCGAAGGTGGTGGCGGTGACGGTCGCCTCGGTCGGCCCGTAGGTGTTGAGCAGCCGTACCTGTTCGAGCCCGGCCTGGCGCCAGGCCTGCACCCCTTCCGGCGGCATGGCTTCGCCGCCGCTGTGCACCTGGCGCAGCACGCCGTAGTCGCGCGGCCCGGCTGCGGCGAACGCCTTGGCCATCATGTTCCAATAGGCGGTGGTCAGGTCCATGACGGCGATGCGCTGTTCGAGGATCTGCCGGTACAGCGTCTCGCTGTCCCACACCTCGGTGCCACGCATGACCACCGATGCACCGTGGATCAGCGGCCCGTACAGCTGCTCGGCGAAGGCGTCGAAGTTGAAGGTGGCGAACTGCAGCACGCCGTCGCCGCGCTCCAGACGGTAGTAGTGCACCGCCGCATGGGCGTGCCCGGCCAGGGCGCCGTGGCTGATGGCCACGCCTTTGGGCCGGCCGGTGGAGCCCGAGGTGAACATCACGTAGGCCAGGTTGCCGAGGCTCGCACGCGGCGGGAGGTTGTCGTCGGCGGCCTGTGCCCCGGCGTCTTGGTGGTCCAGGCACAGGGTCGGCAGCGTATCGGGGATCGGCAGGCGCTCGCGCAGTGCGGCCTGGGTCAGCAGCAGCCGGCAGCCGCTGTCCTCGATCATGGCGGCCAGGCGCTCGCGGGGGTATTGCGGGTCCAGCGGTACATAGCCACCGCCGGCCTTGAGCACGGCAAGAATCGCGACCACCAGCTCCAGGCTGCGGTCCACCGCGACACCGACCAGCACCTCGGGCCCTACGCCCCGCTCCACCAGCCCATGGGCCAGGCGGTTGGCACGGCTGTTCAGCTGGCCGTAGGTCAGCCGCTGGCCTTCGCAGACCAGCGCCAGCGCCTCCGGATCACGGGCGGCCTGCACCTCGAACAGCTCATGGACGCATTGCGTGATGGGCTGGGCCTGCTCGTGGCACCCCCAGCCCTCCACCAGTTGGCGGTACTCGGGCTCGGCCAGCAACGGCAGCTCGCCGACGCGCTGTTGCGGGTTGCGCACCATGCCGTGCAGCAGGTTGGCCCAATGTTGCGCAAGGCGCTCGATGGTGGCGGCGTCGAACAGGTCGCTCGCGTAGGTGAAGGAGGCATGCAGGCGGCCCGCCTTCTCGAAGGTGTCCAGGCTCAGGTCGAACTGGGTGGTCCGGCTCTCCCAGTCGATCACGCCCAGTTCCAGTCCGCTGCCCACCTTGAGGGTGGTGACATCCGCCACCTCGGGCTGGTGGTTGTACATGACCTGGAACAGCGGGTTGTAGCTGAGGCTGCGCTCCAGCTTCAGCGCCTCCACCAGGCGCTCGAAAGGCAGGTCCTGGTGGGCCTGGGCGCCGAGGGCGGTCTCCTTGATGTCGCGCAGCAGATCCCCCAGCGAGGTGCGGCCGTCCAGGCGGGTGCGCAGCACCTGGGTGTTGACGAAGAAGCCGATCAGCCCTTCGATCTCGCTGCGGTTGCGGTTGGCGATGGGCACGCCGATGCGCAGGTCGGTCTGCCCGGTGTAGCGGTGCAACAGGACGTTGAAGCTGCCCAGCAGCAGCATGAACAGGGTCACCCCGTGCTGCCTGGCCAGCTCGCGCAGCTGCTCCGACAGCGCCGGCTCCAGGGCCAGCTCATGGCGCAGCCCCTGGTAGCTCGGCAGCGCCGGGCGTGGATGGTCGGTGGGCAGCTCCAGCACCGGGTGCTCAACGCCCAGCTGCGCGAGCCAGTAGCCGAGCTGGCGCTCCTGCTCGCCCGCCTCCAGCCATTGCCGTTGCCACAGCGCATAGTCGCGGTACTGCACCGGCAGCGGCGCCAGCTCGGGCTCCCGCCCCTGCTCGTGAGCATCGTAGAGCCGGCAGAATTCCTCGATCAGCACGCCCATCGACCAGCCATCGGAGACGATGTGGTGCAGGGTCAGCAGCAGGACGTGCTCACGCTCCGCCAGCCGCAGCAGGCGCACCCGCAGCAGCGGC
Source organism: Pseudomonas sp. 57B-090624 (assembly GCF_003234055.1). Classification (NCBI taxonomy): domain Bacteria; kingdom Pseudomonadati; phylum Pseudomonadota; class Gammaproteobacteria; order Pseudomonadales; family Pseudomonadaceae; genus Pseudomonas; species Pseudomonas sp. 57B-090624. Next base: position 123,387 of record NZ_QKRU01000006.1, on the reverse strand, counting down.
CCATTGGCCAGGTCGAAGGGTTGCAGGGATTGCGCCTGCGCCTGCCGGGCGACCGCCACCTCGCGCTCGGCGCCGGGCAGCGCACCGAGGTCGTCACGCTCGATGACCAGCGGGGCGTCGAAGGCGACCAGGCGCAGGCTGTCATCCTCGGTTGGCCGGAACACCGTGCGCAGCGTCTCGTGGCGCGCCACCAGGCTGGCGAAGGCGGTTTCCAGCGCGGCCTCGTCCAGCGGCCCGGTCAGGCGCACGGCCGCCGGCAGGTTGTAGGCACCGCTTTGCGGGTCCAGGTGCCAGAGGAACCACATGCGCTGCTGGGCATAGGACAGCGTGTCGCGCTCAACGGACTCCACCCCCGACGGAATCGGGAACACCGAGAAATCGATGCCTTCCTGGCGCAGGCTGGCGAGGAAAATCCTGCGTTTCTCCAGGGGCAGCTCGATAAAGCGGCGCGCGAGTTTCAGGGAGTCTTCTGCATTCATCGGTCTTCTTCCGTGCACGTGGGCAACGAGCGTTCAAGGCTCGGTCGTCCATGGAAAACGGATGGAAGGCGCGGAAAATTAGCGCTGCCGGGCCCTTGCGCAAACGCTCGGGACGGGCGGATTTCCATAGGCATCAAGCAATTGGCCGCCCAGGGGCACCTTCGCGCACCCCTGCTGCGGGAGGCTTACCAGGACAGGGCGCGACCGGCCCCTGAACGCCGCCGCTCGACCCTGGCGGCAAGGACGTCGAGCAGGTAGCCCAGCACCTCCGCCTCCAGGGCGTGGAAGTAGAAATGGCCACCCTCGAACTGGCGCAACTCGAGGGTGGCGGAGGTTTCATCGCCCCAGGCGCGGAGCTGGGCGCGGGTGATCCGGTCATCGGCGCCGGAAAGGACGTGGATCGGGCAAGCCAGCGGCGTGCGCGGCCTGGGCCGGTGGCCGACGCACAGCAGGTAGTCGGCGCGCAGGAGTGGCAGCGCCATCGGCCCGCTGATGCCGGTGACAGGGGCCGGGTCATGCCCCAGGTGGAACAGGCTGGCACCGCACTCCTCCCGTGGTGTGGGCGCAGCCGCACCCGAGACGAACAGGCAGCGCGGCATCGGCAGCCCCCGCGCCCTCAGGACATGCAGCAACTCGCAGGCCAGCAAGGCCCCGAGCCCGTGCCCGAACACCGCATAGTCTCCATGGCGCAACGCCGGTTCCAGTTCCCGGGCCAGTTGTCGTGCCAGCCCGGCGATATCGGTCTGCGCGGGCTCTTGCGCACGCTCGCCGCGACCCGGCAGCTCCAGCGGGTGAAGCTGCAGCCAGGCCGGCAGGTGCCGCTGCCATCGCAGATAGACCTGCGCGCTGGCGCCACAGAACGGCAGGCAGATCAGCCGCAACGGAGAAGGCGCCATTCAGCCCGCCAGACGGCGCGGTGCCGCACCCGGAACAGCCTGTCGTCACGATCGGATAGGGATGCCATGGGGTCTGCTCGAAATGCATGAGGCGCCCATGACGGGGCGCCTCGGGGAAGACGGGCGCTTCAGCGGCGGGATGGGCGACTCAATCCCGCAACGCGGCCGCCAGGGCCCGACCGAAGCGGCGGGCGACTTCGTCCACCTGTTCGGCGGTGATGATCAGCGGCGGCAGGAAGCGCACCACGCTGCCATGGCGACCGCCCAGCTCGAGGATCAGCCCGCGCTTCAGGCACTGCGCCTGCAGGCGCGAGGCCAGGGCGCTGTAGGTCGGGGGGTGGCCGAGGGCGTCCGGCGTGCCGGAGGGGTCCACCAGCTCGACGCCGAGCATCAGCCCGCGCCCACGGATGTCGCCGAGTTGCGGGTAGTCGCGCTGCAGCTCGCGCAGGTGGCCGGCCAGGCGCTCGCCCATGGCGGCGGCGTGGGCGGGGATATCGTGCTCCCTGAGGTAGCGCAACACCGCCGAGCCGGCGGCCATGGCCATCTGGTTGCCACGGAAGGTGCCGGCATGGGCGCCCGGGCCCCAGACGTCGAGCCATTCGCGGTAGACCATCACCGCCAGCGGCAGGCTGCCGCCGATGGCCTTGGACAGCACCACCACGTCGGGCACGATGCCGGCGTGCTCGAAGGCGAACATCCTGCCGGTGCGGCCGAAGCCGCTCTGGATCTCGTCGACGATCAGCGCCACACCGGCCTTTTCGGTGATGCGACGCAGGCCACGCAGCCACTCGATGTCCGCCGGCACCACGCCGCCCTCCCCCTGCACCGCTTCGACGATCACGGCGGCGGGCAGCAGCACGCCGGCCTCGGGATCCCTGAGCAGGTTTTCCAGGTAGTGCAGGTTGGCGCGCACGCCGGCTTCGCCACCGATGCCGAAGGGGCAGCGGTAGTCGTAGGGATAGGGAGCGAACTGCACGCCGTTGCCGAGCACCGCGCCCAGGGCCTTTTTCGGCCCGAGGTTTCCCATCAGCCCCAGGGCGCCCTGGCTCATGCCGTGGTAGCCACCCTGGAACGAGAGGATGGTGCTGCGCCCGGTGGCGGTGCGCACCAGCTTCAGCGCGGCTTCCACGGCGTCGGTGCCGGTGGGGCCGCAGAACTGGATCTTCGCCTCGCGGGCCAGGCCCTCGGGCAGCAGGCCGAAGAGGTCCTGGACGAACTGGTCCTTCACCGGGGTGGTGAGGTCCAGGGTGTGCAGGGGCAGCTCGTCGGCCAGCACCTGGCGGATGGCGTCGATCACCACCGGGTGGTTGTGGCCCAGGGCCAGGGTGCCGGCACCGGCGAGGCAATCGATGAAGGTGCGGCCTTCCACGTCCTCGACATAGAGCCCGCGCGCACGCTTGAGCGCCAGGGGGATGCGCCGGGGGTAGCTGCGGGCATTGGACTCCTGCTGCTTCTGGCGGGCCAGCAGCGGCGACTCCTCGAACTGGTAGAGCGTCTCTTCTTCTGCGGCGGACAGCGGCAGGCTGGTAGCGGCTTGCATCCTTCGACCCTCGATAAAGTGGCATCAAGCTCCGGGCCGTGCACTTGTGGCGCTTCTCGGCCTTGTGCAGAGGAGACGATGGGCGACGGTGGGGATTTAGACGCAATGCGTGAAGCGATATGCAGCGCAAGATAAACTTCGCAGCCCTGCACACTCCCGGCTGGCTGCACGCTGAATGGAATCGAATCTGGACCGCTCCCTGGTGGAGGAACTGCTGGCCGCGCCCGGCCTGATGCGCCAGCACCTTCTGCACGCCTTGACCACCCCTGTGGAGGTGCTGGAGTTTCGTACCCGGGATGAAGGCCTCTGCGACGCCAGGCTCTACCGTTGCGCCAGGTCGGGCGTTGCGACGCCCGCCCAGGCCCTGGTCGCACTGCTCAATCGCGAGCTGCACCAGGTGGAAGAATGGGCATGGGAGGAGACGACTCCCGAGCATGTCGGCGACCTGATGGAGCGCTGGCTGCTCCCGGAGCTTGCCAACGCCCGGCCCACTCGCGTCGACACCGACAAGGCGACCCTGGAGATCACCAGCCTGGGAGATGCCATCCGCCACGCCATCATCGAGCGCCGCGCCAATCCTGCGTGCCCCTGGCACAGCGACCGCTGGGGAATCTTCCGCGACGGCCAGCCGCAACCGCTGGACACCCCGATCCTCCCCGAACCGTTGATCGCGCCTGCACTGGCCTTGCAGGACCGCTGGAACGAGAAACTGTACTTCTGCGAAACCCGCGACACCTGGCTGCTCTACAGCTGGGCAACAGGAGCCTGAGGCGATGAAGGTCTATCTGGACGACGAACGCACCACGCCCGAGGGCTGGGTCCGCATCGGGTGGCCGGACGAGGTGATCGCGCTGTTGAAGACGGGCCAGGTCAGCGAGCTGAGCCTGGACCACGACCTGGGCGACGACGAACGCGGCACCGGCTACGACGTGATCCTGTGGATCGAGGAGGCCGTGGCCCTGCACCGCTTCGTGCCGCCGCGCATCCACGTGCATTCGGCCAACGCCTCGGCGGTGCTGAAGATGCAGGCCGGCGTGCGCGCCATCGAAGCCCTGGCCCGGCGCAACCGCCAGCCCTGGGCCGGGTGACTCGACGTCGGACTGAAGGCAGGTGCAGGAGCGCCTTTCTGATCTAGTCTCTTGCAGCATTCATCAGGGAGGAACGCCCATGCCAAGAGGCCCGCAGAAAACCAAGAGCAAGCTGAGAGTCCATATCGACCCCGCCTCCGGAGACGTCAAGGTGACCGGCCGCCCGGAGTGGACCACCAACGCCAAGCGCATCAAGGTCAACCAGCGCTCGAGCCAGGGCGACATCGAGGACAGGCGCCACATGGTGCATTGGAGCCAGTCGATCAGGAAGAACGCCGAGCGTGTCTTCAGTGCCATCAACCAGGCGTACGGATCGGATGCCAAGAAGCTCTACGAGGTGCTGGTCGAGCCCTTGCAGTCGCGGAACCTCAAGCGCATCCCCAAGAACAGCAAGGATGTGATGCTCTATATCGCCAAGTACCTGAACAGCGCGCCGGTGAACCTGGTGGCGGGCCGGGCCGATACCAACAAGGCCATCGAGATCGTGCGCAAGAACCTCGATCTCTTCGCCACCTACCTGCGCGAAAGCCATACGGACAGCGACACCGACCCGGCTTCAACGACCAACCACCAGCGCATGCAGGCGTGCAGGGCCAAGGCCCGGGAGCTGCTACCGGTCGGCGACAAGAGCAGCGACATCAAGGCCCAGGTCAGCAAGATCCACAAGCAGCTGATCGCTCATATCGATGGCATCGAGTCACCCGCCGAACTCTGGTCGCTGCTGTTCGACCTGCGCTATTCGGTGACCTTCGACATCTCGCCGATGGCCCAGCGCCAGGCGACCGAGAAGATGCTCAGCTGGGAACGGATGATGCTTTCGTCCACCTACATGCCGGCGAAGGACCAGCTCGAGCGGCTGGTCTCGCTCGCGGACGCCTGAGCAGGAAACGCGCCAACGCCCCCGCCCGGGTAGCCGCAGCGCCATGTCGGGCGTGGTGCACGGCCGTTAGCGGCGGCGATGCACCACCCTCCCCTCAATCGGCCCGGTAACGCCCAACCAGCTGCTGCAATCCACCGGCCATCTCACCCAGGCGCTGGGTGATGTCGCTGGCGTTGCGCGAGCCGGCGGCGGTCTGTTCGGCGATGGCGGCGATCTGGTGCACGTTGGCATTGATGGATTCACAGACCTGGGTCTGCTCCTCCGCCGCAGCGGCGATCTGCGCGTTCATGCCATTGATGGTGGTGGTCGCCTCGACGACCGCCTCCAGGGCCTGGCCGACCCGGCCCACCTCCACCACGGCCCGGGCGCTGCCGCCCCGGATCTGGCCGATGGCGGCGATGGCCTCGCGAGCGCCGGCCTGCAGGCGGCCGATCATTTCCTGGATTTCCGCCGTACTGCTCTGGGTGCGCCCCGCCAGCGTGCGCACCTCATCGGCGACGACCGCGAAGCCGCGCCCCTGGTCACCGGCACGCGCGGCTTCGATGGCGGCGTTGAGCGCCAGCAGGTTGGTCTGCTCGGCGACGCCGTGGATCACATCCAGCACGCCGCCGATGCCCTCGGACTCGCTGCCCAGGCGGCGGATGATCTCGACCCCGCTTTCCACCTGCCCCTCCAGCCCGTCGATCACCTCGGCGGCGCTGCGCACCAGGCCCTGCGCGCCCTGTACCTGGTCCTCCGCGGCCTGGGCCGCCTGCGCCGCGCCGGCCGCACTGCTGGCGACCTGCAGGGCCGCCGCCGACATCTGCTCCATGGCGGTGGCCAACTGGTCGCTCTCCACGTGCTGGCTGGCGATGCCCTGGCCGGTCTTCTCCATGAAGGCACCCAGCTCCTCGCTGGCGGCTCCCAGGGTGGCGGCGGACGAGCGCGTCTGCCGCACCAGTTGGCCGATCTGCTCGGCGAAGTGGTTGAAGGCCCGCGCCAGGGTGCCCAGCTCGTGGCCGGCGGAAGGGTCCAGGCGGCGGGTCAGGTCGCCTTCGCCCCGGGCGATGTTCTCCATGGTCCGCACCGCCTGGTCCAGGGGCCGATGGATGCTGCGTGCCAGCAGGATCGCCAGCGCGGCGATCAGCACCAGCAGGATGGCGGCGGAGGCGGCGCTGCGGATCAGGCTCAGGCGCACGGCAGCGGCGAATTCCCGCTCCAGCCCGGCGAGCTGCGTTTCCAGGTCGTCGATGTAGAAGCCGGTGCCCAGCACCCAGTCGCTGTCGGGCATCGGCACCACGTAGGCGAGCTTCGGCGAGGGCTCCTCCTCGCCGGGCCGCGCCCAGCCGTATTCCACGTAGCCACCCCCGGCGGCGCCGGCCTCGACGTATTCGCGCACCAGATGGCGACCCTCGGGGCTGGTGGAGTCCCAATAGCCCGTGCCTTCGCGGGCCGGGTTGTCGGCGCTCATCACCTGCACGCCCTGGCTGTCGTAGGCGAAGAAGTAGCCGCTGCCGCCGTCGAAGCGCAGGCTACGCAGCGCCTCCTTGATGCGCTCACGGCCCGCTGCCGAGTCGCCATTGGCCAGCGGCGCCACGGCGCTCAGGGCCAGCTCCATGTAGTTGGCCAATTGCTCGCGCTTGGCCGCCAGCAACGACTCGCGCAGGTCGTCGCGGCTCAGGTCGCGCAGTTCCCGGGCCTGGGATACGAACAGCCAGGCGCTGATCGTGGCCAGCGCCAGGACCGGCAGCAGGGCCAGGAGGAGGATCTTCTGCCTGATGGATAAGCGATTCATCCCGTCATTCCCTCTGTGAGTTTCGACGGGGCCTTCTAGCACGGTGGAATCCTGGACGACGGAGCGCTGCCCGAGCCCGCCATCGTCGCCAGGAAAGATCGCAGGCGCTCACGCGAGCAGCAGATGCACGGCCTGGCCGTGGCCGGGCGCGAGGGCGTGGGCACAGGCTCACGAAGGGTTCGCACCCGTCCTGCCCCCGGGGCCGGCATGCCCCTACGACGCAATCACCGGCAGGCAGGCGGCTCGCGGGTCAGGTCCCCTGGATCGCGCTCCACACCTGCGAAAGCCCCACCAGGTGCAGCCCGCCCAGCGTCAGGCAGATGGCCGAGCTCCACAGCCAGAAGGCGGCGCTGCGGCCCAGCCCGCGCTTGACCAGCAACAGCCCGCCGAGCCCCCGCAGCAGGTACACCGCGGTGACCAGGCACAGCACCGGCCGTGTCAGGGGAAGTGGCAGGCCGAGCCCGGCCAGCAGCGCGTAGAGCGCCCAGAGCCCCAGCACCGTGGCGATGGCCAGGGTGACCAGCGTGGCCACCGGGCTGCCGGCCTCGGCCAGGCGCGCCATGCGCTCACCGGCCCCGAAGAAGCGATACCAGGGCGCGCCGTAGCGGATGCAGCCCAGGTGCAGCAGCGCGGCGATGGCGCTCAGGGCACCACCGGCCAGCAGGAAGGGATTGGGGAAAAGATCGTCCATGGCGGGGCTCCTGTGCCGAGGCCCGCCATTCTGGAGGCCCACGGCAGCATGCGCCAGCACCCGGGCGCACTAGCTCGCGAAGCGCCCCAGCCGGTACGCCTCCAGCCCCGCCACGGCCTGCCCCTGGGCCAGTTGGCCGATGTACTCGGCGGTGACGGCGGCCTGGGTCAGCCCGAGGTGCTGGTGGCCGAAGGCGAGCAGGACGCGGCCCTCGCCCACCCGGTCGATGATCGGCAGCGAGTCCGGCAACGAGGGGCGGAAACCCATCCAAGGGCTGGCGCCCTCGGTGTCCAGCTCGTCACGGAACAGCCCCTGGCTGAGGCGGTGCAGCTGCCAGGCGCGGGGCATGTTCGCCGGCTTCTCCAGCCCGGCGAACTCCACGGTGCCGGCCAGCCGCAGGCCGGCGGCCATGGGCGTCATGATGAAGCGCCGTTCGAGGCTGGTGACGGCGAACGGCAGCCGCCCCTGCTCCCGGGGCAGCATCAGGTGGTAGCCGCGCTCGGTGTCCAGCGGCACCCGCGTGCCGGTGAGGCGTTCGGTGAGCGGCGCGGAGTGGGCGCCGCAAGCCAGCAGCACCTGGCGGGCGCGCAGGCTGCCGCCGTCCAGCCTCAGGGTGACGCCCTCCGCCAGCCGGTGGCCATCGAGCACGCGCTGGCGATGGAAGGTGACGCCCAGCGCCTCGGCCGCCCGCGCCAGTTCGACGACCACGCGGTGCGGGTCGATGAAGTGCCCGGTGGCCGGGAAGAACAGCCCACCGCGAATCCCCTCACTGAGCTGGGGCGCCGCCGCGTGAACGGCCTCCGCTCCCCAGAACGCCACCGGCACGCCCTGCCCGGCCATGCGCGCCTGGAGGGCCTGCAGGGCCACGCGGGAGGCGTCCTGCTCGTACACCAGCAGCGAACCGTCCTCGCGCAGCAGGTCGGGCCGCTCGACGGCCTGCAGCAGGCGGCGCCAGGCGCCCAGGCTGGCTTCGTTGAGGGCCCGCAGCCCGGCCACGGTGCGGGCGAAGGGCGCCGCCCGCAGGTTGAGCAACAGGCGCAGGAACCAGGGGGTGGCGCGCGGCAGGTAGGTCCAGTCCAGGCGCAGCGGGCCCATGGGGTCGAGGAGCATGCCCGGCAGGCGCTTGAGGATCGACAGGTCGGCGATGGGGAACACCTGCTCGGTGGCCAGGTGCCCGGCGTTGCCAAAGGAGGCGCCCTGCCCCACGCCATCCGGGTCGAACACCTGCACCCGCAGCCCCTGGCGCGCGAGCTGCAGGGCGCAGGCGACACCGATGACGCCGGCGCCGACCACCGCGACATCCACGTCCGTTGGCTGGAGATCGCCCATGTTCAGGCCTCCCGCTCGCCGTCGAGCAGCCGCCGCAGGCCCAGGGGGTTGGCCTCGCGCAGCGCCGACGGCAGCAAGGCATCGGGGAAGCCCTGGTAGCACACCGGGCGCAGGAAGCGCTGGATGGCGGCGGTGCCCACCGAGGTGGAACGGGCATCCGAGGTGGCCGGGAACGGCCCGCCGTGGACCATGGCATCGCACACCTCCACCCCGGTGGGCCAACCATTGACCAGCACGCGGCCGGCCTTGCGCTCCAGGGTCGGCAACAGCGCGTGGGCGGCATCCAAGTCGGCGCCGTCCAGGTGCAGGGTGGCGGTGAGCTGGCCCTCCAGGGCATCGAGGATGCGGGACACCTGCTCTGCGCCTTCGCATTGCACCACCAGCGCCGCCGCGCCGAAGACCTCGCCGTGCAACTGCGGGTCGGCGAGGAAGGCTTCGGCATCGGTGACGAACAGCTGCGCCTGGCAGCGGTTCGGCCCGTCCCCGGGTTCGCCGCTGGCGATCCGGCGCACCTGCGGGTGGCGGGCCAGGGTTGCGACCCCGGCCGCGTAGGCCTGGTGGATGCCGGGGGTGAGCATCACCTGGGCCTTGCACGGGCGCAGCTGTTCGGCGGCGTGGGCGAGGAAGGCATCCAGCGCCGCACCGCGAGGCGCGATGAGCAGGCCCGGGTTGGTGCAGAACTGCCCGGCGCCCAGGGTCAGCGAGGCGATGAAGCCTTGCGCCAGGGCCTCGCCACGGGCCTGCAAGGCGGCGGGAAACAGCAGCACCGGGTTGATCGAACTCATCTCGGCATAGACCGGGATCGGCTCCGGCCGCGCCTGGGCTGCCTGGCACAGGGCGAGGCCACCGCTGCGCGAGCCGGTGAAGCCGACCGCCTTGATGCGCGGGTCCGTCACCAGGCCAAGGCCCACTTCCCGGCCGGAGCCGAACAGCAGCGAGAACACGCCTTCGGGCATGCCGCAGCGCTCGACCGCGCGGGCCACCGCCTGCCCCACCAGCTCACTGGTGCCGGGGTGGGCGCCATGGGCCTTGACCACCACCGGGCAGCCGGCGGCCAGGGCCGAGGCGGTGTCGCCACCGGCCACGGAGAAGGCCAGGGGGAAGTTGCTGGCACCGAACACCGCCACCGGCCCCAGGGGCACCTGGCGCTGGCGCAGATCGGGCCTGGGCAGGGGTTGGCGCTGGGGCTGCGCGCGGTCGATGCGCACGTCCAGCCACTCACCCGCACGCAGGGTGCGGGCGAAGGTACGCAGTTGCTGGCAGGTGCGGCCGCGCTCGCCCTGCAGGCGCGCCTGGGGCAGGCCCGTCTCGGCCATGGCGCGCTCGATCAGCGCCTCGCCCAGGGCTTCGATGGCATCGGCGATGGCGTCGAGGAAGGCCGCGCGGGCGGCCGGTGTGGTTTCCCGGTACGGGTCGAAGGCGGCCCAGGCCAGGGCGCAGGCCTGTTCCACCTGCTGGCGGCTGGCGCCCGGGTAGGCGGGTTGCAGGGGTTGGCCGGTGGCCGGGTCAATGGCGTGGAGGGCGTCGCGGGTGCCGGGTACCGCTGCGCCGCCGATCAGCATCTTGCCTGTGAGGGTCATGGGGCATCCTGGATGGCAGGTGGGCCCCGCCGCCCACGGGCGACGGGGCGGGCGGGTTCAGGCGAGGTTCTGCTCGGCGGTCCACTTGGCGTACCACTGGCGGAACAGGCCGTACTGCTGTTCGGCGTAGCGGCGCTGGGAATCGCTCAGGGCGTCGCTCTCGTTGAAGTGCAGGCGGTACTCGCGGTCGCCGTTGAGCACCATCAGGTACTTGTAGAACAGCACCAGGTCGCAGCCCTCGTCGAAGGACGAGAGCACGTCCAGGGCGGCGCTCAGTTCCAGGGCCTGGCGGCGTGCGCGGGCATCGCCCTGGGCGGCCTGGCGGCTCAGCGAGACCAGTTGCAGCACCTCGCGGGGCAGCACGTTGCCGATGCCGGTGATGGTGCCGGTGGCGTTGCAGTTGACGTAGCCGTGGAACACCTGGGTGTCGACGCCGGCCATGAGGATCACCTCGTCATCCCGCGAGGTGATGTGCTCGGCGGCGTAGCGCATGGCGTCGGCGCCGCCGAATTCCTTGAAGCCGATCAGGTTGCGGTGCTGCCCGCGCAGTTCGAAGAACAGGTCGGCGCGGGTGGAGAAGCTGTAGTACGGGCTGTTGTAGATCACCGACGGCAGCTCCGGCGCGGCCTGCAGCACGGCAGTGAAATGCGCCTTCTGCGCCGCCGGCGAGGCCGCACGGGACAGCAGCCGCGGAATCACCATCAGCCCCTGGGCGCCGACCTTGGCGGCATGGGCGGCATGGGCCACCGCCTCGCGGGTGCTCACCGCACCGGTGCCGACGATGGTGGGCACGCCGGCCTTCACCAGGCGCGCCACGCCTTCCTGGCGCTGGGCCTCGCTGAGCAGCGGCCAGTCGCCCATGGAGCCGCAGTAGACCACGCCGCTCATACCGGCCTGGACCAGTTCGCGGCCCTTGGCCACCAGGGCGTCGTAGTCCGGCTGGCGCGCCTCGGTGCAGGGGGTCATGAGGGCGGGGATGCAGCCACGGTAGATGTCGATGTTCATGCTGTCGCTCCTTGAGCAGGGATTCAGGGTTCGGGAAAACGGGGCTCAGATGCCCCAGGCGAAGGGGTCTTGCTCGTCGATGAGCAGGGTGCTGTCGGCGGTGAGGTGGGCACGCCCGGTGATGAAGGGGCGGATGCGCTCGCCCTCCCACTGGTAGTGCCCCTCGAAGCGGCTGCCGGTGATGCTGGCCTGCACCCAGCGCTGGCCGGGGGCGAGCTTGCCGTCCGCCGCCAGGCAGGCCAGCTTGGCGCTGGTGCCGGTGCCGCAGGGGGAGCGGTCGTAGGCCTTGCCGGGGCACATGACGAAGTTGCGGCTGTCGGCCTCGGCGTCGGCGGCGAACAGCTCGACGTGGTCGATCAGCGCCCCGCCCTCACCGTGGATGCCCTGGGCCTCCAGGGCCCGCAGCATCGCCCAGGTGTAGGCGGTCAGGGCCTCGACGTTGTCCAGCTCCAGGCGCTGGCCGTGGTCGTTGACCAGGAAGAACCAGTTGCCGCCCCAGGCGATGTCGCCGTGGACCACGCCATGGCCGGGCACCTCCACCGGCACCTGCCGGCGATGGCGGTAGGCCAGCACGTTGCCGAGGGTGACGCGGCCATCCTCGTGGAGGGTGGCGCTGACGGTGCCCACCGGGGTGTCGATGCGGTGCTCGCCGGGGGCCATCAGCCCCAGGTGCCGGAGGGACGCCACCAGGCCGAGGGTGCCGTGGCCGCACATGCCGAGGTAGCCGGCGTTGTTGAAGAAGATCACCCCGCAGGTGGCGCCCGGCGTCACCGGCGGGCGGTACAGCGCGCCCACCAGCACGTCGTTGCCGCGCGGCTCCAGCAGGCAGGCGCGGCGCCAGTGGTCGTGCTGCTCGCGCAGGCTGTCGCGCTGCTCGGCCAGGGTGCGGCCGGCGGGTTCGGGAAAGCCGTCCATCACCAGGCGCGTGGGTTCGCCGCCGGTGTGGGAATCGATGACATGGATGCGCTTCATGGGGCGGCTCCGTCAGGTCGGGGAATGGGGGTGGTCGATCAGGTGCTGGATGTCGTCCAGCAGCGCCCGGCCGACCCAGACGCCTTCGCGTTCGCTGCGCTGGCGGGCGACGAAACGCCGCTGCGACGGCAGCCGTGCGCCCTGGTCGGTGATGGCGGCGAACAGCGCCTCGGCCCGCTGCCGGCCGGCCTCCAGCTCACTGCCGAGAAAGCGCGCGGGGTCGAAGGCCAGCAGCAGCTCGCCATGGAGCGGCGTGGCACCGGCGCCGCTGTCGAAGGCCAGGGATTCGGCGCTGGTGAGGTCGCCGATCAGCGCGCCGGCCATCAGCTCGATCATCGCCGCCAGGGCCGAGCCCTTGTGGCCGCCGAAGGTCTGCATGGCGCCCTCCAGCACGGCCCGCGCATCGGTGCTGGGCCGCCCTTCGGCATCCAGCCCCCAGCCCAGGGGAATCGGCTTGCCCTGGCGGGCATGCAGCTCAATGTCGCCCCGGGCGATGGCGCTGGTGGCGAAGTCGAAGACGAAGGGCTCGCGCCCCTCGCGGGGCCAGGCGAAGGCCAGCGGGTTGGTGCCGAACACCCCCTGGCGGCCGCCTTCCGGGGCCACCCAGGCGTGGCTGGGGGTCATGGCCAGCCCAACCAGCCCTTCGGCGGCGATGGCCTCCACCTCCGGCCACAGCGCGGAGAAGTGGAAGCAGTTGCGGATCACCAGGGCGGCGACGCCCAGCTCGCGGGCCTGCTCCACCAGCAGCGGCAGGCCGGTCTGCAGGGCCAGCAGCGAGTAGCCCCGCTGCGCATCGACGCGGACGATGGCCGGCGCCGGGCGGCTCACCCTTGGTTGGGCCTGCGGGTCCACCTTGCCGCTGCGCAGCGAGTGCACGCACACCAGCACCCGGTACAGGCCGTGGGAGTGGCATTCGTCACGCTGGCCCCGGGTGATGGTGTCGGCGATGGCGCGGGCATGGTCCTCGCCCATGCCGTTGACGGTCAGCGCACGCAGTGCCAGGGCGTGCACCTGGTCGAGGCTGAGGTTGATGAGGTCGTTCATGGCCAGACTCCTTCCGGTCATCGGGTTGCAGACAGTGGGCTAGGCGCGGCCGGGGAAGGCCGTGGCGGAAGGCGCGACGTCCGCGTCGGTGCCCTCCTCGCTTTCGTCCTCGCCGCTGAGGCGGATCAGCTCGGCCGGCACGCCGGTGGTGGCGCCCCAGTGGTAGATGCCCAGGGCACAGGCGGCCACGGCGAGGGTGTCGTAGGGGTGGCCGAGCACGCCCAGGCCGCCGAAGCTGCCCAGCCAGGAGAGCAGCAGGGTCACGGCGTAGAAGCCGATCAGCCAGGCGGACGAACGCACCTGCTGGGCGATGCCCAGGTGCTCGGTGGGCACGAAGCGGCGGCACAGCAGGTAGATCACGAACATCAGGATCTGCAGGCTCAGCAGCCAGGACACGGTGCCCCAGCCGGACCAGTAGACGATCAGCGCGGCGATCACGAAGGACAGCGGCCCCATCACCGCCAGGCCCCGCACGCGGAACGGGCGCGGCATGTCCGGCGCGTTGCGGCGCAGGGCCGCCACCGTCACCGGCGCCACCGCGTAGCTCAGCACCAGGGCGGCGGACACCACGTTGATCAGCGCCTCCCAGGAGGGGAACGGCAGGGTCCAGAACACCGACAGGCCGAAGGTCAGCCACAGCGCCGGGCGCGGGATGCCGGACTGCTCATCGATGCGGGTGAAGAGGCGGAAGAAGGTGCCGGTCTGCGCCCAGCCGTAGATCACCCGCGGCGTGGCGTTCATGTAGATGTTGCCGCAGCCGCTGGGCGAGACCACCGCGTCGGCCACCACCAGGTAGGCCAGCCAGCCCACGCCGAGCACCAGGGCGATGTCGCGGTACGGCAGGGCGAACTCCTTGGACATCCCGGCCCAGCCGTTGGCCAGCAGCTCGGTCGGCACCGCACCGAGGAAGGCCACCTGCAGCAGCACGTAGATGGCGGTGGAGAGCAGCACCGAGAGGATCAGCGCGATGGGGATGGTGCGCTGCGGGTTCTTCACCTCGCTGGCCACCGAGATGATCGGCGTCAGCCCCAGGTACGCGAAGATGATGCCGCCCGCCGACACCGCCATCTCGATGCCCGAGAGGCCGAACGGCGCGAAGCCCTGCACCTGGAAGTTCTCGGGCTTGAAGAAGGTGAAGAGCACGCCGATGACCAGCAGCGGCACGATGAACTTGAACACGCTCACCAGGTTGTTGGCGCGGGCGAAGGTCTTCACGCTGCGGTAGTTGAGCCAGAAGAACAGGCACAGCAGGCCGAACTGCACCAGCCAGCCGATCAGCGTCGGGTCGCTGGAGCCCGTCTCGGTCAGGCCCGGGAACCAGGCCGCCGCGTACTGCCGGGAGGCGACCACCTCGATCGCCACCAGGCTGGAGAAGGCGATCAGCGTGATGAAGCCCATCAGATAGCCCAGCAGCGGGCCGTGGGAGAACACCGGGTAGCGCACCACCCCGCCGGCACGCGGCAGTGCCGCCCCCAGCTCGCAGTAGATGATGCCCAGCAGCAGCACCGCAAAGCCGCCGAGGAGCCAGGAGAAGATGCCCGCAGGGCCGGCGATGGCGGAGACGTGGCTGGCCGCGAACAGCCAGCCGGAGCCGAAGATGGCCCCCAGGCCGATGAAGGTGAGGTCCGTCAGGGACAGCTGTTTCTTGAACTTTCCAGACATGGCGTAGCCTTCTTGTGCGTTATTGGATGGGCTGGAGAGATCCCTGTGCAGCACCGGGGCCTGGCGACGAATCAGGCACGGAGACGAACCGGTGCGACGGCGCCCCGAGGTCTGCAACGGCCATAGGTTGGCCCGCCCGGGCGCCTGCGGGCTTGATGCATTTCCTCGGTTCCCATGACGAAATCGGCACAGTTGGCGGAATGGCCGGGCAAGGCTCGACAGGCCCTGGCCGCCTGCGGCAACCTGCCGGCTCGCCGCGCACTGGGAGGCAGGACGATGCCGCAGAACCCGCTGGAAGGACTGTTCGCCGACGATGGGCTGGAACGCCCCGAGAGCATGGACGCGCTGCTGGCCAGCGCACGGCTGCTGTTGCCGATGCTGGATGCGATCCCCAATGCGGCGATCTTCATCAAGGACACCCAGGCGCGCTACCTGCTGGCCAACCGCACCCTGGTCCAGCGCTGCGGCCTGAAGGCCTTGCAACCGCTGCTGGGCAAGACCAGCGCCGAGGTCTTCCCCGCCCAGCTCGGCCCCGGCTACACCGAGCAGGACCGCCGCGTGCTGGAACAGGGCCAGGTGCTGGAAGACCAGTTGGAGCTGCACCTCTACGGCAGCCGCGAACCCGGCTGGTGCCTGACCCACAAACGCCCCCTGCACGACCGCTCCGGGCAGGTGATCGGCCTGGTGGGCATCTCGGTGGACCTGCAATCGGCCAGCGCCAGCCACCCCGCCTACGAACGCCTGGCCGCCGTGGACGAATACATCCGCATGCACTTCCACGAGCCCATCACCCTGGAGACCCTCACCCGCATCGCCCGGCTCTCCGTCGCCCAGCTGGAGCGCCACTGCAAGCGGGTGTTCCACCTCACGCCCCGGCAGATGATCAGCAAGGCGCGCCTGGAACACGCCCACCGCCTGCTGCAGACCGACCTGCCCATCACCGACGTCGCCCTGCAATGCGGCTACACCGACCACAGCGCCTTCAGCCGCCAGTTCAAGCAGCTCACCGGCTTCACGCCACGGCAGTACCGGCAGGCGATGGGCGGGGATTCGTGAGCGTGTGCATGGACCGCAAAGGCAACCGGCTGTCGCTGGTCCACGAGCTGGACGTCTTCCGCTACAAACGCGGGGAGGAGAAGCAGATGATCGAGCCGACCTGGGCTCCGTGGTGCTCGACCACGTCAAGTGACGCCGCTCCCGCTACGCTGAACCCGAGCGTTTTCGAGACCGTGTCATGAAAGGCCTTTTCACCCGTTTGCTGCTGTACGCCGCGTTCGCTGCCAAGCCCCTGGGGGCCACCGAGCTGCGCATGCTCACCGACAACCACCCGCCCCTGCATTTCGAGCGCGATGGCGAGCTGGAGGGCTTCGACGTCGACCTGCTGCACGCGATCGCCGAGGAAACCGGCGACAGGCTCCAGCTGGAGCGAGTACCGCTGTTGCGTGCCCTGGTGATCGCCCGCGAAAGCCCGGACGTGGCCGTCTTCACCATCCTGCGCACCCCGGAGCGCGAGGCCGACTACCAACTGGTCGGCCCGCTGCTGGAGGTCGAGACCGCACTCTACGCCCACGCCGACCACACCCCCGCCATCACCAGCCTGGACGAGGCGCGCAAGGTGCAGCGCATCGCCGCCCCGCGCAAGTGGCTGGTCTATCGCCGCCTGCAGGAGATGGGCTTCGCCAACCTCTACGGCGTCGACACGCCCAAACAGATGATGCGCCTGCTGCGCCTGGGCCGAACCGACCTGGTGGCCGCCGACACCCTCAGCGTCGACACCCTGGCCCGCGAGGAAGGCCTCGCCCCGCAGCAACTGCGCTACACCGCGCCGGTGATGCACCAGGGCAGCTATATCGCCTTCTCCCGACAGACCGACGCCAGCATCGTCGCCCGCTGGCAGCAGGCGCTGGAGACGATGCGGGCGAATGGACGGCTGGTGGCGCTGGAGAGGAAGTGGCTGGGTGGGGGCAGGTAAAGGTGGCCATTACGACCTCTTCACCCAGGCCATGAGGACATCAAGACACGCGATCCTTTCGCCGACTTGTTATCTCTCTGGTGAAGGAAGGCCGCTGCCGTCATGCATGGAAAGCATTGCGTGGCAGCAACGGCCAGACATTACCCACCAGGACGTATGCACAAACACGCTCCAGGCGTGATTCCCTGCATCACACCCCAGCGGTACCACCCCATCAAATCCTGAACGTATCCACCAGCTGCTTGAGCCGGCTGACCTGCTGATCCAGCTCGGTACAGGCCTTCAGGCTCGCTTGCAGGTTGTGCACGCCGTCCTGGTTGAGGACGTTGATCTCGGTGATGTCCATGTTCAGGCTTTCGATCACCGAGGTCTGTTCCTCGGTGGCGGTGGCTACGGACTGGTTCATGCCGTCGATCTCGCCGATGCGGCGGGTGACACCGCGCAGGTTCTCGCCGGCCTGGCCGCCGATGCGCACGCTGTCGTCGCTGAAGTGGCGGCTTTCGCCCATGGTCGCCACGGCGTCGCGGGCGCCGGTCTGCAGCTGTTCGATCATCTGCTGGATCTCCAGCGCCGAACTCTGGGTGCGCTGGGCCAGGTTGCGCACTTCGTCGGCCACCACGGCGAAGCCGCGACCCGCCTCGCCGGCGCGGGCGGCTTCGATGGCGGCGTTGAGTGCCAGCAGGTTGGTCTGCTCGGAGATGCCCTTGATCACGTCGAGGATCTGACCGATGTCGTTGCTCTTCTGGCTGAGCACTTCGATGTGGTTGCTGGACGCCTGGATCTTCTCCGACAGCTCGCCCATCGCCACCAGGGTGCGCTCGACCATGCCCTGCCCTTCCTCGGCGTCGCGGCGGGCGTCGCTGGCCTGTTCCGAGGCGTCGGCGGCGTTGCGGGCGATCTCCTGGGCGGCAGCGCCCAGTTCGTTGATGGCGGCGGCCACGCTGTCGGTGCGGGCGGCCTGTTCGCTGGAGTTGGTCATGGAGGCGTTCGATGCCTGCACCACGGTGCTCACCCGCTCGTGCACCTCGCGCGTGGCGGAGGCCACTTCGCGGATGGATTTGTGGATGCGCTCGACGAAGCGGTTGAAGGCATCGGCCAGCTCGCCGAACTCGTCACGGGAGTCGATCGACAGGCGCTGGGTCAGGTCGCCCTCACCCTCGGCGATGCCGCTCATGGCGTGGCTCATCACGTGCAGCGGGCGCAGCAGGATGCGGATCAGCCCGCCCAGCAGCAGGAGGATGGCGACCACGCCGATGATGGTGGACATCAGGGCGGAAACGCGGAACTCCTGCAGGGCGGCGAAGGCCTTGGACTCGTCGACGGACAGGCCCACGTACCAGCGCACCCCGGTCAGCCCTTCCACCGGCAGGAAGGTCACGATCCGCGCCTCGCCGTTGCGGTCGTTCACGCTCTGCAGGGCGGACTCCAGGCGCGGCGCGGTGCCGGCGAACAGGTCCGGCAGCTTCTTCAGAACCAGCTGCTGGTCGGGGTGGACCAGCACCGTGCCCTTGTCGTCCACCAGGAAGGCGTAGCCCATGCCGCCCAGGTCGAAGGAGTTGAGGATCTCGTCGACCGTCTTCAGCTTGAGGTCACCGCCGACGACGCCCTGCAGGGCGCCCGAGGCGTTCACCGGGCGGGTGATGGTGATCAGCAGGCCGTCGCGCGGGTCGGCGGCCAGGTAGGGCTCGGTCAGGCCGGGGCCGCTGGTCTGCGCCGCCTGCTTGTACCAGGGCCGCTGGCGCGGGTCGTAGCCGGCGGGCAGTTCGCTGGGCGGGAACTGGGTATAGGTGCCGCTCGCCTGGCCGTAGTACGCATAGAGGAAGGCGGCGGCGATGCTGCGGTGCTGCAGGCTCTTGGCCAACGCCGCCTCGCTGGCGTCGTCCTCGATGGATTCGGCCAGGTTCTCCAGCAATTGCATGCGGCCCACCAGCCAGTGCTGGATGTTGCCCGTGGAGACCTGGCCCACATCGTTGAGGTAGTTGGCAAGGTTCTGGCGGATGGCGTTCCGCTGCAGGTAGTCGTTGTACAGCGCGAAGGACGCGAAGGCAGCGATCACCACCAGGGAGGCTGCCACCATGATCTTGTGGCTGAATTTCAGGGTTCGCATGGAGGAACTCGCTCAAAAAGGTGCAAAGGCATGAGGTGGCCACAGGCGTTGTCGGCCCGGTCGGCAATGGACCGGACACGAACGCTGGGCCGTCCTCTGGTATCGGCGGCGGCGGGTTCTACTTAAGTAGGTTTTTCAGGCCTTTATGTGCGTGCGTTCAGGGATTGGGTGAAATGCCGCTGCGCCACCCCCTGCAGCCGGGGCACGCGGAGCCCTCCCCGCTCCGCGTGCGCCGCTTTCGTTACAGCATCTCCAGCCTGGCCATCAGGTCCTCCAGCCGTGCGGCCTTCTCCTCGGTGACGACGCTGCCTTCCAGCGACTCGATGTAGCTCGCCAGCTCCTCCACCGTGCTGCACTCGAACATGGCCCGCAGGGGCACGTTGCGTTGCAGGGTCTTCTGCACGCGGGAGGCGATCTGGGTGGCGAGCAGGGAGTGCCCTCCGAGTTCGAAGAAGTTGTCGCGCACGCCGACCCGCTCGGCCTTGAGCACCTCGGCCCAGATGCCGGCCAGGGTGGCTTCCAGTTCGCTGCGCGGGGCCAGGTAGTCCTGGGCCTGCAGCGGGCCGAATTCCAGGGGCGGCAGGGCCTTGCGGTCGAGCTTGCCATTGGCGTTCAGCGGCAGGCGCTCGAGCACGAGCCAGTGCAGCGGCACCATGTAGTCCGGCAGGTCGCCACGTAGCTGCTGCTTGATGGCTTCGAACCAGGCGCCCTCTTCCGCCAGGCGGCTGGCCGGCGAGGCGGCGCGGGCGAAGCGCTCGGCCTCGCGCGGCACCAGGTAGCCCACCAGGTACTTGCCGGTGGGGCCTTCCTGCACACTGACGGCGGCGTCGCGCACGTCCGGCCGCTCGAACAGGCGGGCTTCGATCTCGCCCAGCTCGATGCGGTAGCCACGGATCTTCACCTGGTGGTCGACACGGCCGACGTACTCCAGCACGCCGTCGGCGCGGCGGCGGGCCAGGTCGCCGGTGCGATACAGGCGCTCGCCCGGCGCGCCGAAGGGGTTGGGCACGAAGGCCTGGGCGGTACGCAGCGGGTCGCCGACGTAGCCACGGCCGACGCCGGTACCGGCGACGCAGAGTTCGCCCACGGCGCCCAGGGGCGCCAGCTCGAAGGCGTCGTCCAGCAGGTACAGGCGGTTGTTGTCGGTGGGGCTGCCGATGGGCAGGTAGGTGCCCTCGGTGGAGGCCGCGTCGACGCGGAAGAAGGCCACGTCATCCGAGCACTCGGCCGGGCCGTAGGCGTTGACCAGCCCCACCTGCGGGTAGCGCTCCAGCCACTGGCGCGCCAGCTCCGGCGGCATGGCCTCGCCGGTGGGCAGCATCCAGCGCAGGGCACCGAGTGCGGCGTGCTCCTCGGCGAGCATGCCCTGGATCAGCGACGGCACGCTCTCCAGCACGGTGATGCCGCGCTCGCGCACATGGGCCAGCAACGCCTGCGGGTCGTGGGCGATGGCGTTGGGGACGATCTCGACGCAGCCACCGAACAAGGGCGCGGCGAGGAACTGCCAGACCGAGATGTCGAAGCTCTGCGAGGCGGTCTGGGCGATCACGTCCGCCTCGGTCAGCGCCAGGTACGGCACCTTGCTCAGCTGGTTGTTGAGCATGCCGGCCTGCTCGACCATCACGCCCTTGGGCAGGCCGGTGGAGCCGGAGGTGTAGATCACGTAGGCGAGGTTCTCAGGGCCGCTGTGGATGCCCGGGTCCTGTTCCGGCCAGGCGCCTTGCAGCACGTCCTCCCACACCAGCAGGCGCGGACGCTGGCCGCAGCCGAGCTCCTCCAGCAGCAGCATGGCCTGGTCGCGACAGGCACGGGTGGCCACCAGCGCCGGGGCGCGACTGAGTTCGAGGATGCGCGTCAGGCGCGGGGTGGGCAGCGCCGGGTCCAGCGGCAGGTAGCCGGCGCCAGCCTTGAAGGTGCCGACCATCATGCCCAGCAGGTCGAGCCCGCGCTCCCCCAGCAGCGCCACCGGCTGGTCGAGGCCGACGCCGGCGGTGCCCAGGGCGTGGCCCAGGCGGTTGGCGTGGCGGTTCAGCTCGGCGTAGCTCCACTGGCGGTCGAGGCAGCGGGCGGCGATGCGCTGCGGGTGCGCGGCGACGCGGGCCTCGAACAGGCGCACGTAGCCCTGCTCCAGCGGGTAGTCGCGGGCGCTCTGGTTAACGCCATCAAGCAGCAGCTCGCGCTCGGCATCGCCCAGCAGCGGCAGCGCGCTCATGTCGCCTTCGATGCGCTCGCCCAGGGCCAGCAGCAGGCGCTTGAACTCGCCTAGCAGGCGGTCGATGGTCGCTTCCTCGAAGTAGCGCTGGTCATAGGACAGGTGCAAGCCCAGGTCATCCCCCGGGTAGCAAACCACGGTGAGCGGGAAGTTGGTGTGGGTGCGGCCGGAATCCGAGCTGGCCGAGAGGCTCTGCGCACGGTCCAGCACCGCGACTTCCACCGGCGCGTTCTCGAACACGAAGAGGCTGTCGAACAGCGGCTGGCCCTTGGGCAGCTCGCTGCATTCCTGGATCGCCACCAGCGGCAGGTACTCGTGCTCGCGCAGCTCCAGGTTGCTGGCCAGCAGCCCCTGCAACCAGTCACGCACGCCCAGGCGCTGGCCCGGTGCGGGCAGCTTCACCCGCAGGGCGATGCTGTTGATGAACAGGCCGACGGTGCGCTGCATCTCCGGCAGGCCCACCGGGCGCCCGGCCACGGTGACGCCGAAGACCAGGTCGCGCTCGCCGCTGTAGCGCGCCAGCACCAGGGCCCAGGCGGCCTGGGCCAGGGTGTTGACGGTGAGCTGGTGACGCTGCGCCAGCTCCCGCAGGCGGGCGCCATCGGTGGCGTCCAGGCGGGTGATGCGGTCGCCCACCTGCATGCCGCCGCTGTCGTTGGCGTGCTCGCGGAGGATCGGCCGGTCGCTCGGCAGGTGCGTGGTGCGCTCGAAGCCCGCCAGGTTGCCCTGCCACCAGGCGCGGGCCTGGCCCAGGTCCTGGCGCTGCAGCCAGCCGATGTAGTCGCGGTAGCGCGGCGCCAGGGGCAGCTGCGGCTCGCGGCCCTCGCCCAGGGCGGCGTAGACCTCGAAGAAGTCGCTCATCAGCAGGCCACGGCACCAGGCGTCGATGAGGATGTGGTGGTTGCTCATCATGAACCAGTAGCGCGCCTCGCCCAGGCGGATCAGGCGCAGGTGGAAGGGCGGCTGGTGCAGCAGGTCGAAGCCGGCCTCGCGCTCGGTGCGGTGCAGCGCCTGCAGGCGCTCCTCGTGGCCCTCCTCGGGCAGGTCGCTCCAGTCCAGCACGTCCACCTCGGTGGCGCCGGGCTTGTGGATGACCTGCAGCATGGTTTCGCCGGCGTTCCACACGAAGGAGGCGCGCAGCGCCTCGTGCCGCGCCACCACCGCGCGCCAGGCGCGGGTGAAGCGCTCCACGTCCAGCGCGCTGTTGATGCGGTAGCGGTCCTGCATGTAGTAGATGCCGGTGCCCGGCTCCAGCAGGGTGTGCAGCAGCAGGCCTTCCTGCATCGGCGTGAGCGGGTAGATGTCGTCGATGGCGGCGGCCGGCACCGGCAGCTGGTCGATCTGCTCCTGGCTCAGGTGCGCCAGGGGGAAGTCCGACGGCGTCGGGCCACCGGCGCCCTCCTCCAGGCAATGGGCGATGAGCGCCTGCAGCTCGGCGATGAAGGCTTCGCCCAGGCCCTGCACCGTGGCGCGGTCGTAGCGCGCCTGGCTGTAGGTCCAGTTGAGCAGCAGCTCGCCGCCGAACACCTGGCCGTCCACGCTCAGCCAGTTGGGCAGCGTGGCGTCGGCGTCGTGGGCCGGGCCCGCGCTCTCTTCCAGCGGGCGCAGCAGCGCGCCCTCGGCGAAGCTGCCGTCGAACTGGCCCAGGTAGTTGAAGGTGATGCGCGCCGGCGGCAGCGCGGCCATGGCGGCGCGGGTGGCCGGGTCGGCCAGGTGGCGCAGCACGCCGTAACCCAGGCCCTTGTGAGGCACCTGGCGCAGCTGTTCCTTGATCGCCTTGACGGCAGCGCCGAGCCCTTCGGCCGGCGCCAGGCGCAGCGCGTAGGCGCTGGTGAACCAGCCGACGGTGCGGCTCAGGTCGATGTCGTCGAACAGCGGCTCGCGGCCGTGGCCTTCCAGTTGCACGAGCACCGAATCACGCGCGGCCCAGCGGCACAGCACGCGGGCCAGGGCGGTGAGCAGCAGGTCGTCGACGCGGGTGCGGTAGGCGGCGGGCGCCTGTTGCAGCAGTTGGCGGGTGCGCTCGGCGTCCAGGCGCAGGGTGATGCGCTGGGCGTCGCGCTCCAGGTCCTGTTCGGCGTCGCGGTCGCAGGGCAGCGGCGCGTCCTGGCCGCCGAGCTGCGCCTGCCACCAGCCCAGCTCTTCACGCAGCGGCTCGCTGCCGGCGTAGGCCGCCAGGCGTTCGCCCCAGTGTTTGAAGGCGCTGGTACGCGCCGGCAGCACCAGGGGTTGCCCGGCCTGCAGTTGGCGATAGGCGGTTTGCAGGTCGTCCAGCAGCACGCGCCAGGAGACGCCGTCCACCACCAGGTGGTGGATGGCCAGCAGCAGCTTCTGGCGACCGTCCGGGCCTTCCAGCAGCAGGGCACGCAGCAGCGGGCCCTGGGCTAGGTCGAGGCTGCGCTGGGCATCGGCCAGCAGGGTTTCCGCCTCGGTGGAATCAGCGACCTGCGCTTGCCACAGCAGGCCGTCGGCCTCGCTGGCGGATGCACGGTGTTCGGCGTGCCAGGCATCGCCGTCGCGGGTGAAGGACAGGCGCAGGGCGTCGTGGTGCTGCACCAGGCTCTGCAGGGCCTGCTCCAGGTGGGCGGCGTCCAGGCGTTCGCCGGCTTCCAGCAGCAGCGACTGGTTCCAGTGGGCGACGTTCTCCGGCGCCTGCTGGAAGAACCAATGCTGGATGGGCGTCAGCGGCATGCTGCCGGTCACCGGGCCCTGGTCCACCTGGGTCAGCGCCTCGCGGCTGGCGACGGCGGCCAGGGTCTGCACCGTCTGGTGCTGGAACAGGTCGCGCGGGCTGAAGTGGATGCCCTGCTGGCGCGCACGGCTGACCACCTGGATGGAGAGGATGGAGTCGCCACCCAGTTCGAAGAAGTTGTCGGTGAGCCCGACCTGCTCGACGTTGAGTACCTCGCGCCAGATGGCCGCCAGGCTCTGCTCCAGCTCGCTGGTCGGTGCCAGGTACTGCTGGCGGTTGTGCTCCGGGTCCGGTGCGGGCAGCGCACGGCGGTCGAGCTTGCCGTTGGGGGTCAGCGGCAGGCTGGCGAGCAGCACCAGATGCGCAGGCACCATGTGCTCCGGCAACTGGGTACGCAGGTGCGCCTTGAGGGTTTCGCGCAGCGCGTGTTGCGCATCGGCGCCCTCTTCCGCCGCCGCGCAGGCGATATAGCCGGCCAGCTGCTTGCCGCTGGGGCTGTCCAGGGCCAGCACCACAGTGTCGCGCACCGCCGGGTGTTCCAGCAGGCGCGCTTCGATCTCGCCCAGCTCGATGCGGAAGCCGCGCACCTTCACCTGCTGGTCGATGCGGCCGAGGTATTCCAGCTGGCCGTCGTCGCGCTGGCGCACGAGATCGCCCGTGCGGTACAGGCGCCCGCCATCGGTGGCGAAGGGGTTGGGCACGAAGCGCTCGGCGGTGAGGCCCGGGCGCTGGTGGTAGCCACGGGCAAGGCCGGCGCCGCCGACATAGAGCTCGCCGATCGCACCCGGGGGCACCAGGGCGAGATCAGCGTCGAGGATGCAGGCCACCCGCGCGCCGACCATGCGGCCGATGGGCACGCTGGCGGCGCCCTCCTCCAGCTGCGCCGGGGCCAGGGCGGCCAGGGGCATCACCACCGTCTCGGTGGGGCCGTAGGCGTTGAAGAAGGCCTGGGGCGCGAAGCCCGCGCGGATGCGTTGCAGGTGCTCGGCGGTCAGCGCCTCGCCCCCGGTGATCACCAGGCGCACCGGCAGGGTTTCGCCCCGCGCGCCGAGCCACTGGGCCAGCTGGCTGCCGTAGCTGGGGGTGAAGCCGAGGATGGTGACGCCCTGCTCGCGGATCAGCTGGCAGATGTCCTCGGCGCCCCACTGGCCCTGGGCGCGCAGCACCAGACGCGCGCCGCACAGCAGCGGCGTCAGCAGGCGCTCGCTGGCGGCGTCGAAGTTGATGGAATAGAAGTGCAGCTCGCAGTCGTCGGCGCGCATGCCGAAGCGGCGGATCACCGCCTGGCAGTGCATGGCGATCTCGCCGTGGCTGACCGCCACGCCCTTGGGCTTGCCGGTGGAGCCGGAGGTGTAGATGAGGTACGCCTGGTGCTGCGGCCGTGTGAGGTCCACCGGCGCGCTGGCGGGGTAAGCGGCCAGCGCGGCTTCGTCCTCTTCCAGGCACCAGCGGCCGACGCCGGCCGGCAGCTCGCCGAGGGTGTCGAACAGCGCGGCCTGGCCCAGCAGCAGGACGATGCCGCTGTCCTCGATCATGTAGTGCAGGCGTTCGGTGGGGTATTCCGGGTCCAGCGGCACGTAGGCGCCGCCGGCCTTGAGGATGGCCAGCAGGCCGACCACCATCGCCGCCGAACGCTCCAGGGCCAGGCCGACGCGCACCTCGGGGCCGACGCCGCGCTCGCGCAGCAGGTGGGCCAGGCGGTTGGCGCGGGCGTCCAGGGTGGCGTAGTCGAGGGTTTCGCCGGCGAAGATCAGCGCCGGTGCCGTGGGCGTGCGCGCGGCCTGCTCGGCGAAGAGATGATGGATGCTGCCATCGAGGCGGTGCTCGCCGGGCTCCTCGCTGAGGCTTTCGAGCTGCGCCAGGCGCTCGTCGTCACTCAGCAGCGGCAGTTCGGCGAGGCGCTGTTCGGGGTCGCCCAGCAGCGCTTCCAGCAGGTTGCACAGGTGGGTGGCCATGCGCGCGATGCGCGGCTCGTCGAACAGGTCGGAGCTGTAGGTGAAGCAGCAGCCGAGGCGATGGTCGAGGTCGGTGACTTCCAGGTTGAGGTCGAACTTGGTGGCGCGGGCGTCGTTGGCGATGTACTCGACCTTCATGCCCGCCAGCTCGCGGGTCTGCTGGAACTCCCAGCGCTGCACGTTGCACATCACCTGGAACAGCGGGTTGTAGGCACTGCTGCGCGGCGGTTGCAGGGCCTCGACGAGCTGGTCGAAGGGCAGGTCCTGGTGCGACTGGCCCTCGATCACGGTGTGGCGCACCTGCTCCAGCAGCGCGGCGACGCTCATCTGCCCGTCGAGCTGGCAACGCAGCACCTGGGTGTTGAGGAAGGCGCCGATCAGCCCCTCGCTTTCCGGGCGGATGCGGTTGGCCACCGGCGCGCCGATGCGCAAGTCCTGCTGGCCGCTGTAGCGGTGCAGCAGCACGGCCAGGGTGGCGGTCATGGTCATGAACAGGGTCAGGCCGTTGGCCGCGTTGAAGGCGCGCACGCGCTCGGCCAGTGCGGCCGGCAGGTCGAAGCGGTACAGCTCGCCCCGGTGGCTCTGGGCCGGCGGGCGTGGGCGGTCCGTCGGCAGCTCCAGCAGCGGGTGCTCGTGGCCCAGCTGGGCCGTCCAGTAGTCCAGCTGGCGCTGGCGCTCGCCGCCTTCCAGCCACTGGCGCTGCCAGGCACTGTAGTCGAGGTACTGCACGGGCAAGGGCGCCAGGGGCGATTCGCGGTCGTCGAGGAAGGCCTCGTAGAGCGCGCCCAGCTCGCGGGCGAAGATGTCCATCGCCCAGCCTTCGGTGACGATGTGGTGCAGGGTCACCACCAGGTGGTGCTCGCGCTCGCCGCCCTTGACCATCACCACCCGCAGCAGCGGGCCGGTCTCCAGGTCGAAGGGCCGGTGGGCCTCGTCATCGGCCAGCGCCTGCAGGCGCGCCTGGCGGGTGTCGGCATCCAGGGCGGAGAAATCCTCCCAGCCCATCACCAGGGACGATTGCTCGGCCACCTGCTGGCGCGGCACGCCGTTCTCGCTGGGGAAGGTGGTGCGCAGGGTCTCGTGGCGCTGCACCAGGGCCTGCAAGGCGGCCTCGAAGCGGGCCACGTCCAGCGGGCCGCTGAGGCGCGCCAGGCCGCCGACGTTGTAGGCGGGGCTGTCCGGCTCCAGCTGCCAGAGGAACCACATGCGCTGCTGGGAATAGGACACCGGCACCGGGCGGCTGCGGTCGACGCGGGCAATCACGCCCTGGCTGTCCACCTGGCCGCTGGCCTGGATGCGCGCCACTTCGGCGCAGAAACCGGCCAGGGTGCTGGCCTCGAACAGCGCGCGCAGCGGCAGCTCGACATCGCAGGCCTGGCGGGTGCGGGAGACGATCTGGGTGGCCAGCAGCGAGTGGCCGCCCAGGGCGAAGAAGTCGTCGTCCAGGCCGATGCGCTGGATGCCCAGCACCTCGCGCCAGATGGCGGCGACCCGTCGCTCCAGCTCAGTGGCCGGCTCGCGGTGCTCGGCCTGCTGCCAGGCGGGCTCGGGCAGTGCGCGGCGGTCCAGCTTGCCGCTGGGGCCGACCGGCAGTGCCTGCAGGCGCATCAGCTGCGCCGGCACCATGTACTCCGGCAGCTCGTCACGCAGGGCCTGCAGCAGGCGCTCGGTCTGCCGGGCTTCATCTTCGGCAGCGCCATTGGCGCAGTAGTAGCCCACCAGGCGCGGGCCGCCGGGGCCGTCGCGCAGCACCACCACGGCCTGACCGACACCCGGCTGGGCCAGCAGGCGGGCACGGATCTCCTCGGGCTCGACGCGGAAGCCGCGCAGCTTGACCTGGCTGTCGAGGCGGCCGAGGTAGTCCAGCGCGCCATCGGTGCCCCAGCGGGCACGGTCACCGGTGCGGTACAGGCGTGCGCCCGGTTCGCCGAAGGGGTCGGGTACGAAGCGTTCGGCGGTCAGCGCCGCGCGGCCCAGGTAGCCACGGGCCAAGCCCGCGCCACCGATGCACAGCTCGCCCGGCACACCGACCGGCAGCGCCGAGAGTTCGGCATCCAGTACGTGGCAGAGGACATTGCCCAGGGGCTGGCCGATGGGCGAGCGCTCGCCGTCATCACTGCGGCATTGCCAGTGGGTGACGTTGATCGCGGTTTCGGTGGGGCCGTAGCGGTTGTCCAGGCGTACCGCCGGCAGACGCTGCAGCACCCGGTCGCGCAGGACCGCGGGCAGCGCCTCGCCACCGGAGAACAGGCGGCGCAGGGAGGTGCATTCGCCAACCCCCTCCTCCTCGATGAACAGCTGCAGCAGCGGCGGCACGAAGTGCAGCGTGGTCACGCCGTGCTCGCGCACCAGCTGCACCAGGCGGCGCGGGTCGCGGTGCTCGCCGGGGGCGGCCAGCACCAGGCGTGCCTCGGTGATCAGCGGCCAGAAGCATTCCCAGACGGAGACGTCGAAGCTCACCGGCGCCTTCTGCAGCAGCACGTCGCTGGCATCCAGGCGGTACTGCGCCTGCATCCAGGCCAGGCGTTCGACCAGGGCGGCGTGGGTGTTGCCGACGCCCTTGGGCTGGCCGGTGGAGCCGGAGGTGTAGATGACGTAGGCGAGGTTATCGCCGTGCACACCGGAGGTCGGCGCGCGCTCGGGCCAGCCGCCCTCCTCGCGGTCCAGGGCGATGGCGCTGACGCCGTCGTGGATGGGCAGGCGCTCCACCAGGTGCGATTGGGTCAGCAGCAGGCGCGCGCCGCAGTCCTGCAGCATGTAGGCGATGCGTTCGCGGGGGTAGTCGACGTCCAGCGGTACATAGGCGCCGCCGGCCTTGATGATGGCCAGCAGGCCGACCAGCAGTTCGGGCGAGCGCTCGGCGGCGATGGCCACCGGCACGTCGGGGCCGACGCCGAGGGCTTGCAGGCGGTGGGCCAGGCGGTTGGCGCGACGGTGCAGCGTGGCGCTGTCCAGTTGCCCCTCGGCCCAGTGCAGCACGATGCGCTGCGGGGTGGCGGCAGCCTGCCGTTCCAGCAGCTCGGGCAGCCAGCGGCTGGCGGCGGGTTGTGGTGCGCGGGCCCAGCCGGCCAGTTGGCTGCGCTCGGCCTCGTCCAGCAATTGGATATCGCCCAGGGCCCGCTCAGGTTGCTCGACCACCTGGCGCAGCAGGCTGACGAAGCGCTCGGCCAGGCGGCGCACGCTGCCGGCGTCGAACAGTTCGGTGGCGTAGTCGAAGGCCAGGGTCAGGCGGCCACGGGCGTCTTCCTCGCTGTGCAGCTGCAGGTCGAACTTGGCCTCGCGGCTGTGCCAGGGCAGCTCGTCGGCGAGCAGGCCCGGCAGGCGGCGCAGCGCCGAAAGGTCGCGCTGCTGGTGGTTGAACATGACCTGGAACGGCTCGCCGCCGAGGGCGTCCACCAGCCGGTCGAAGGGCAGGTCCTGGTGCGCCTGGGCGCCAAGGGTGGCTTCGCGGGCCAGGGCCAGCAGTGCGCTGAAGGTGCGGCGGCCGTCGAGCTGGCCACGCAGCACCAGGGTGTTGATGAAGAAGCCGACCAGGCCCTGGGTTTCCAGGCGCTGGCGGTTGGCGCCGGGCACGCCGATGCGGATGTCCGCCTGCCCGCTGAGGCGGAACAGCAGGCCCTGGAAGGCCGCCAACAGGACCATGAACAGGGTCGAATGCTCGGCCTGGGCCAGCGCGCGCAGGGCCTTGGCCAGGTCGTCGTCCAGGCGCAGGCTGTGTCGCGCGGCGCCGTGGCTGCGCTGGGCGGCGCGCGGGCGGTCGGTGGGCAGTTGCAGGGCCGGGGCTTCGTCGCCCAGTTGCTCGCGCCACCAGGCCAGTTGGCGCTCGGCCTCGCCTTCGGCCAGCCACTGGCGCTGCCAGGCGGCGAAGTCGGCGTAGCCCAGGGGCAAGGGCGCCAGGTCCGCCGCCGGGCCGCCACAGGCGGCGCCGTAGAGGCGGGAGAATTCGTCCAGCAGCAGGTTCAGCGACCAGCCGTCAGCGACTATGTGGTGCAGGGTCAGCCACAGCTGGTGCTGCTCATCGTCCAGGCGCACCAGGGTCAGGCGCAGCAGCGGGCCCTGCTCCAGGTCGAAGGGCGCCTGGGCTTCCTCTTCGCGCAGCTGGGCGGCACGGGCGTCGCGCTCGGCGCCGTCGAGGTGGCTGAGGTCGAGGCGCGAGAGGCTCAGTTCCTGGGACGGCAGGATGCGTTGCAGGGCGACGCCGTCCCGTTCGAGGAAGCGCGTGCGCAGCGCCTCATGGCGCTGCACCAGTTGCTGGAAGCTGCGCAGCACGGCGCCTTCGTCCAGCTCACCCCGCAGGCGCAGGCCGCCAGGGATGTTGTAGGCGGCGCTCTGCGGGTCCAGCTGCCAGAGGAACCAGAGGCGGTTCTGTGCGGGCGATTGCGGCAGGTCCTGGTTGCGCGGCAGGCGCGGGATGGCGCCCTGGCGAGGTGCACCGGCGGCCTGCTGGGCCTGCACGGCGGCGGTGAATTCGGCCAGGGAGCGGGCTTCGAAGAGCTGGCGCAGTTCCAGCTCCAGGCCCAGTTCGTCGCGCAGGCGCGCCATGACCTGGGCGGCGCCGATGGAGTTGCCGCCAATCAGGAAGAAGCTGTCGTCGGCGTGCACCGCCGGCACCTGCAGCTGTTCGGCCCAGAGGGCGGCGATGCGCTGTTGCAGGTCACCGACCGCCTCGTTGCTGGCAACCGGCGTGGCGCTGGCGGCGGCATCGGGGAAGCTGGCGTAGGCGTCGAGGCTGCCGTCTTCCAGGCCGCTGCGGCAGGCGGAGCGTTGCAGCTTGCCGCTGGAGGTCTTGGGCAGCGCGCCGGGGTTGAGCAGCACCACCACGCGCGGCGCCTCCTGGCAGGCGTCGGCCACGGCCTGGCGGATCATGCGGATCAGGGTTTCCGGTGCGTGGGCCTTCTGCACGCTGCGGCCGATCTCCACGGCGATGCCGATGCCCTCCTCGCCGTCTTGCTCCACGGCGAAGGCGGCGACGCGACCCTTGCGCACCAGCGCCACCTCGGTTTCGACGGTGCGCTC
Organism: Pseudomonas sp. 57B-090624; assembly: GCF_003234055.1. Classification (NCBI taxonomy): domain Bacteria; kingdom Pseudomonadati; phylum Pseudomonadota; class Gammaproteobacteria; order Pseudomonadales; family Pseudomonadaceae; genus Pseudomonas; species Pseudomonas sp. 57B-090624. The sequence continues at coordinate 92,493 of NZ_QKRU01000006.1, read as the reverse complement.
GATGTCCTGCGGGTAGAGGTTGTGGCCACGGACGATGAGCATGTCCTTGAGGCGGCCGCTGACGAACAGCTCGCCGTCGCGCTTGAAGCCCAGGTCGCCGGTGCGCAGCCAACTGGTGCCCTCGCGGTCGACGAAGGCCTTGGCGGTGGCTTCAGGGTTGCGCCAGTAGCCGTGGGCGATGCTCGGCCCTCTGGCCCAGATCTCGCCCACCTGGTTCTCGCCGAGTGCGGCGCCGGTGGCCGGCTCGACGATCATCACGCCGTGCTCGGGCTGGCCGAAGCCACAGCTCAGCAGCAGGCTGTCGGCGCCCGGTTCGATGCGGTTCTGCGCCAGCGCGGCGCCGTCCACGCCAAGGGCGGGAATGCCCTGGCCACGCACGCCGCCGGTGACGAACAGGGTGGCCTCGGCCAGGCCGTAGCAGGCGAGGAAGCTGGCGGCGTCGAAGCCACAGGCGGCGAACTGGCCGGCGAAGCGTTCGAGGCTGTCCTGGCGGATCGGCTCGGAGCCGGAGAAGGCCACGCGCCAGCCGCTGAGGTCCAGCCGCGCCAGGGCCGCGGCGCTGACCCGCTCGCAGCACAGGCGGTAGGCGAAGTCGGGGCCGCCGCTGACGGTACCGCCGTACTGGGCGATGGCTTCCAGCCAGCGCACCGGGCGTTCGAGGAAGTAGCGCGGCGACATGAGCACGCAGGGCACGCCGCTGAAGATGGGTTGCAGCAGGCCGCCGATCAGGCCCATGTCGTGGTAGAGCGGCAGCCAGCTGACGATCACGTCATCGGCACCGATGCCGAAGCCGCGACGGATCAGCAGCTCGTTGGCCACCAGGTTGCCGTGGCTCACCTGCACGCCCTTGGGCAGCGAGGTGGAGCCGGAGGTGTATTGCAGGAAGGCGATGTCGTCGGCGGCCAGCACCGGCTCGCACCAGGCGTCGGCCAGCGCGTCCTGCAGGTCTTCGACGCAGAGCAGCGCCGGGCCGGCAGTGCCCAGGTCGGTGCTCAGCTGCTGCAGGGGTTCGCGCAGGGCGGCGCTGGTCAGCACCAGGGCCGGCTCGGCGTCGTCGATGATCGACAGCAGGCGCAGCTGGTGATGGCGGCGTGCGGACTCCGGCGGGTAGGCGGGCACGGCGATGACGCCGGCGTAGAGGCAGCCGAAGAACGCGGCGACGTAATCGGGGCCACTGTCGAACAGAAGCACCGCGCGGTCGCCGAACTCCGCTTCCGCCTGCAGGGCGGCGGCGATCACCCGGGCGCGCCGGTCCAGCTCCCGGTAGCTGATGACCACGCTGTCGCCCTCGCCTTCGAGAAAGCGCAGGGCGAGGCGTTCCGGCTGTTCGGCAGCGCGGCGCTGCAGGGCCTGGACCAGGGTGCTGGGGAGTTCGAAGGCGTCCATCATGTTGTCGTCCTGCCTGATGCGGCTTGAATTCGGGGTTCGTTGAAGCGAAGGGGCGCGCCCGGCACGACGGCCGCGCCGGGCGGCTCAGCCGGCCGCCAGCGGAACCTGGCGCGAGGTGCGGGCGTGCAGGCGCAGCAGGTGCTGCTCGGCGTAACGCTTGAGGGTGCGCAGCACGGCGGCCTCCTGTTGCTGGAGGAAGAAGTGGTGACCCTCGAACAGGTCGAGGGAGAAGCCGGTGGCGGTCTCGTCCTGCCAGTCCAGCAGCTCATCCACGCGCAACTCGTCGGCCTTGCCGCCGAGCACATGGATGGGCGCCTGCAACGGCTCGCGCCGGCGGTAGGCGTAGCTGCCGGCGACGAGGAAGTCGGCGCGCAGGATGGGCAGCGTCAGGCGCAGCAGCTCCTCGTTGGCGAGGGCCTCCTCGGGGGTGCCCTGGAGGCTGCGCAGCCTGGCGATCAGCTCGGCGTCGCTCTTGGCTTCGCGGTAGTCATCGACATTGCGCCGGGCCGGGCCGGCGGTGGCCGAGGGGAACAGCGCCAGGGGCTCGGGCAGCCCCTTCTCGCGCAGGGCGTGGGCCAGCTCGAAGGCGAGCAGCCCGCCAAGGCTGTGGCCGAACAGCGCGTAGGGCTGCTGCACCTGGGGCGCGACCTCGCGGGCGAGCTGCGCCACCAGCGTGTCGAGGCGGGTGTGCAGCGGCTCGTCCATGCGCATGCCGCGCCCCGGCAGTTCCAGCGGCTGCACCACCAGCCAGGCGGGCAGGATGCGCCGCCAGCGGTTGTAGGTCATGGCGCTGGCGCCGGAATACGGCAGGCAGAACAGACGCAGGCTGATCGGCGCGCTCACCTCAGGCCACCCCTTCGGCCTGTTCCATCTGCTTGCGCAGGCTCAGCGGGCGCATGTCGGTCCAGTGCTCCTCGATGTACGCCAGGCACTCCTGCTTCAGTCCGCTCTTGCCGGCGGCGCGCCAGCCGGCGGGGATGGCCTTGTAGTCCGGCCAGATCGAGTACTGCTCCTCGTGGTTGATGACCACCTGGAACACCACGTCATCACGATCGAACACCATGTCTGTCTCCTGTCTGCGAAACCCATGCAGCGGGGCCACCTGCCCGCGCTTTCACAGAGGAGAACGGATGGAGCACGAAAATAATTAGCGGATCGCCCCGCCCCGGAACCGCGCTGCGCCGTTGATCGGAAGCGCCGACGCAGAGCGGCGCTGCAACAGAGCTGAAGCCTGCCCGTGATCTCCTGCAGAAAGTCGAATATTAATTATCCATCGCATTTGACAATGATTATCATTGGACATAATTTGTTACCCCGCTGAACAGGCCGCCCCCTTCCCGGCGCCCTCTGCCTCCCCAAGCGCAAGGTGATTTCCATGACGGATCAACTGTCCACAAGCAGGTGCGATTCACCCTTACTCCAGGCATTCATCGATAACCGCTCGATCCTCGTGAAGATCGCCGCGCGTATCACCGGATGCCGTTCCCGCGCCGAGGATGTGGTGCAGGATGCGTTCTTCAGGCTGCATTCGGCCCCGCAGATCACCTCGTCGTTCAAGGCGCAGCTCAGCTACCTGTTCCAGATCGTGCGCAACCTGGCCATCGACCACTACCGCAAGCAGGCCCTGGAGCAGAAATATTCCGGCACCGAGGAGGAGGGCCTCAACGTGGTGGTGACCCTGGGGGCTTCGCCCGAGGCTTCGCACATCAACTACGCGACCCTCGAACACATCGCCGATGCCCTGGCCGAACTGCCGGCGCGCACCCGCTACGCCTTCGAGATGTACCGCCTGCACGGCGTGCCGCAGAAGGACATCGCCAAGGAGCTGGGCGTCTCCCCGACCCTGGTGAACTTCATGATTCGCGATGCCCTGGTGCATTGCCGCAAGGTGACCCGCGCCGAAGCCGAGAAGGCCGCCGGCAACGATGGGGAACGCCGCGAAAAATCCGCCTGATCCCCTCCCCCGTTTTCCGCCCCGGGCGCGACTCGTGCCCGGGGCAAATCTCTAACCGGTAGCCCGGACTTCAGTCCGGGGATTTCCTCGACGCGGGTCCCGGGCTGAAGCCCGGGCTGAAGCCCGGGCTACCCATTGAGAGCGCGGTTCGGCCTCAGGCCAGCACGCAATGTTCGAAGAAGCGTTCGCGGCCGATGGCCATGAGCGCGGCGCGCTTGTGCGGGAAGTCGAATTCCTTCTCCCGGTAGTAACCCAGGCTCTGCATGTGGCCGATCATCCGCGCGTTGTCGGCACGGGGTTCGGCCACCACGCGGCGGGTACGCGGGTCGTCGAGGAACAGGAAGTGGGTCAGCGCCGCCAGCCAGCTGGCCACCTTGTGCGGGCCACGATGGCTCTCCTCGCCCACCAGCATGTGGATGCCGCGGTCGTAGTCGTCCACCGCATAGAACGGCGCGATGCGGTCTTCCTTGGCCCAGTAGGCTTCGAAGTAGGCGAAGGGCTGGTCGTCGAAGCAGCCGATCAGGGTCAGCGCATGGGGGTCGTCGTGCAGCTTCTGCAGGTAGGCGCGATGCTGGTCGAGGTCGCCGCCCTCCTGCCAGAACGCCAGCACGCGGGGCGAGTTCTGCCAGCGGTTGAAGCGCTCCAGGTCACTGTCGATATCCAGCGCGCGCAGGGAGATCCAACTGCCCAGGCGCGCATCGAAACGACGGTAGAGCTCGCCGGTGGGCTTGGGCGGGCGCTGCGGGTGACGCTTGCCGTCGCTGATGACCATGCGCTCCGGGTAAGGACTGGCAGCAGTGATCCAGGGTGCCGGCAGTTGCCAGAACTGGCCGCGCTCGCAGCGGTACTCCCCTGCCCCGGCCGCCACCAGCAGGCCGCTGGCCAGGGCCTCGGCGGGCACCTGGGGCAGTTGCCAGTGCAGGCGCTGGCAGGCCGGGTCACGGGCCAGCAACCAGTAGCAGGCGGCGTGCAGGGCCTGCGCGGAAGGCTGGGCGCCGAGCACCTGCAGGCGCGGTTCGGCGCCGCGCTGCAGCGCCAGGTCGATCAGCGGCTGGCCATCGAGGGTCAGGTGCAGGCGGGTATCGGTTTCGTCGGCACCGAGGCTCTGCCCACCGGGCAGCGGGAGGTTCGACAGGAGGGGATGCTGGGACATGGGCGGCTCGCGAAGTGGGAGGTCTGTGCAACAGATGACGTCGGGGCGCGAGGGAAAATTAGGGGAATTTCGCCGGTGGTCGTGGCGGTTGGCGCGGGTTTTCGGCGTGTGAAGGTCCCGGGCTGAAGCCCGGGCTACGGCGGCCCTCTCCCTGGTAGAGAGGGCCGCGCAGGGATCAGCCCTGTTTCTTGACGATGGCGTCGGCGATGTTGGCGGGGGCTTCGGCGTACTTGGAGAACTCCATGGAGTAGCTGGCGCGGCCCTGGGACATGGAGCGCACGTCGGTGGCGTAGCCGAACATCTCGCCCAGCGGCACCTCGGCGCGGATGATGCGCCCGGCCGGCGCTTCGTCCATGCCCTGGATCAGGCCGCGGCGGCGGTTGAGGTCGCCCATGACGTCGCCCATGTAGTCCTCGGGGGTGACCACCTCGACCTTCATGATCGGCTCCAGCAGCACCGCGCCGCCCTTCTGCGCCAGCTGCTTGGTGGCCATGGAGGCGGCGATCTTGAACGCCATCTCGTTGGAGTCGACGTCGTGGTAGGAGCCATCGAACACCGTGGCCTTGAGGCCGAGCAGCGGGTAGCCGGCGAGCACGCCGTTCTTCATCTGCTCCTCGATGCCCTTCTGGATCGCCGGGATGTATTCGCGCGGGATCACGCCGCCCACCACTTCGTTGACGAACTCGAGGGTGTCCTTGCCGTCCTCGCCCGGTTCGAAGCGGATCCAGCAGTGGCCGAACTGGCCGCGACCGCCGGACTGGCGGACGAACTTGCCTTCGATCTCGCACTTGTTGCGGATCTTCTCGCGGTAGGCGACCTGGGGCTTGCCGATGTTGGCCTCGACGTTGAACTCGCGCTTCATGCGGTCGATGAGGATGTCCAGGTGCAACTCGCCCATGCCGGAGATGATGGTCTGGCCGGATTCCTCGTCCGAGCGCACGCGGAAGGACGGGTCTTCCTGGGCCAGCTTGCCGAGGGCGATGCCCATCTTCTCCTGGTCGGCCTTGGTCTTGGGCTCCACCGCCACCGAGATCACCGGTTCGGGGAAGTCCATGCGTTCGAGGATGATCGGCTTGTCGAGGTCGCAGAGGGTGTCGCCGGTGGTGACGTCCTTCATGCCGATCAGCGCGGCGATGTCGCCGGCGCGTACCTCCTTGATCTCCTCGCGGGTGTTGGCGTGCATCTGCACCATGCGGCCGACGCGCTCCTTCTTGCCCTTGACCGAGTTGAGGATCGAGTCGCCGGAGCTGAGTACGCCGGAGTACACGCGGGTGAAGGTCAGGGTGCCGACGAAGGGGTCGGTGGCGATCTTGAAGGCCAGCGCCGAGAAGGGTTCGTCGTCGTCGGCATGGCGCTCGTCGTGGCGGTTTTCGTCGTCCGGGTGGGTGCCCTTGATGGCGGGGATCTCGATGGGCGCCGGCAGCAGTTCGATCACCGCGTCCAGCACCAGGGGCACGCCCTTGTTCTTGAAGGAGGAGCCGAGCACGGCGGGGACGATCTCGCAGGCGATGGTGCGCTGGCGCAGGCCGGCCTTGATCTCCTCGATGGAGAGTTCCTCGCCCTCCAGGTACTTGTTCATCAGTTCTTCGCTGGCCTCGGCGGCGGCCTCCACCAGCTTCTCGCGCCACTCCTCGGCTTCGGCCAGGAGGTTGGCGGGGATCTCTTCCTCGCGGAAGCTGGTGCCCTGGTCGGCGTCGTTCCAGTAGATGGCCTTCATCTTCAACAGGTCGATCTGGCCTTCGAAGTTCTCCTCGGCACCGATGGGCAGCTGGATGGGCACCGGGGTGTGGCCGAGGCGCTGCTTGATCTGCCCGACCACCCAGAGGAAGTTGGCGCCGGCGCGGTCCATCTTGTTGACGTAGGCGATGCGCGGCACGCCGTATTTGTTGGCCTGGCGCCAGACGGTTTCCGACTGCGGCTCGACGCCGTCGGCGCCGCTGAACACCACCACGGCGCCGTCGAGCACGCGCAGGGAGCGCTCCACCTCGATGGTGAAGTCGACGTGCCCGGGGGTGTCGATGATGTTGAAGCGGTACTTGTCGAACTGCTTGGCCGAGCCCGACCAGAAGGCGGTGGTGGCGGCCGAAGTGATGGTGATGCCGCGCTCCTGCTCCTGCACCATCCAGTCCATGGTGGCGGCGCCGTCGTGCACTTCGCCCATCTTGTGGTTGACCCCGGTGTAGAACAGGATCCGCTCGGTGGTGGTGGTCTTGCCCGCATCCACGTGGGCCACGATGCCGATGTTGCGGTAGCGGTTGATGGGGGTCGCGCGGGCCATTGTCTACACCTCGTAATGGTCGGGATGGGTTCGGAACGGGAACGGCACGGCCGCTCGGGGACGCGAGCGGCGAAGCAGCCGGGGCGGATTACCAAGCATGGTTGAAGATGCCGCCGACGCAAGCCGCGAAGCGTCGTCAGGCCGCTGTTTTTTTACCGCCGGCCGATGACAGTCGTGCGATACGTCGCGGTGCACGCTTTCGAGGCATAGACTGGGCGCCTTCCCCCATCACGGAGCATTTCCCATGAGCAAGGCCATCAGCATCGACTTCGTATCCGACGTGGTCTGCCCCTGGTGCGCGGTCGGGCTGGGCGCGCTGCAGCAGGCCATCGCCAACCTCGGCGAGGAGGTGGAGGTCACGCTCGCCTTCAAGCCCTTCGAGCTGAACCCGGACATGCCGCCGGAAGGCCAGGACATCGTCGAGCACATCCAGCAGAAGTACGGCAGCACGCCGGAGCAGGTGGCGGCCAACCGCGAGCACATCCGCCAGCGCGGCGCCGAGGTGGGCTTCCGCTTCGACATGCAGGCACGCGGGCGCATCTACAACACCTTCGACGCCCATCGCCTGCTGCACTGGGCCGAGCTGGAAGGCCGCCAGCTGCCGCTCAAGCAGGGCCTGCTGGCCGCCTACTTCAGCGAGGGGCGCAACCCCAGCGACCGCGCGGTGCTGGTGGAGGTGGCCGCAGCCGCCGGGCTGGACGCCGAGGCGGCGCGCGAGGTGCTGGAGTCCGGCCGCTTCGCCGAGGAGGTGCGCGAGGAGGAGAACTTCTACACCAGCCACGGCATCCGCTCGGTGCCGTCGGTGATCCTCAACGGCCGCCACCTGATCAGCGGTGGCCAGCCGGCGGAGTATTTCGAACAGGCGATCCGCCAGCTCGTCGCCGCCGAATAAAGGGGCAGCGCGAGGCGGGTGCGAGCAATGCGGCGCACCCGCCATTGATTTTCTAGACAGTCGGTCTAATATCCCCCGCCATGACCGATTCCACACCCACGCCCCGTCGCGGCCGACCGCCCAAGGTCAATCGCGACAACCCCGACACCCGTGACGCCCTGGTGCGTTGCGGCACCGAGATCCTCACCGAGCAGGGCTTCCTCAGCACCGGCATCGATACGGTGCTGAGCCGCGTCGGCGTGCCCAAGGGCTCGTTCTACCACTACTTCCAGAGCAAGGAGGACTTCGGCCACGCGGTGCTGGCGAACTACGCCGGCTACTTCGCGCGCAAGCTCGACCGCTGCCTGCTGGACGCATCGCGACCGCCGCTGGCGCGCATCGCGGCCTTCGTCGAGGACGCCAAGGCCGGCATGCAGCGCTTCGAGTACCGCCGTGGCTGCCTGGTGGGCAACCTGGGCCAGGAAGTGACCCAGCTGCCGGAGGCCTTCCGCGAGTCCCTGGAGGCCATCCTGCTCAGTTGGCAGCAGCGCCTGGCGCTGTGCCTGGAGGCGGCCAAGGCCGAGGGCGAGCTGGCTCCGGACACGGATTGCGAGCGCTGGGCCGCATTTTTCTGGATCGGCTGGGAAGGCGCCGTGCTGCGCGCCCGGCTGGTACGCGGCAATGCGCCGCTGGACTGCTTCATCCAGGGATTTCTCGCCGGGCTGCCCCGCTAGCCCCTCTCTTTCCATAGGTTCTGCACGAGGAGACACCCGATGTTCAAAGGCATCCTGATCGACAAGGACCACAGCGGCTACCGCGCCAGTTTGGCCGAGCTGGACGAGGCGCAACTGCCCGCGGGCGAGGTCACCGTGAAGGTCGACTACAGCACCCTGAACTACAAGGACGGCCTGGCCATCACCGGCAAGGGCCCGGTGGTGCGCAGCTTCCCCATGGTCGCCGGCATCGACCTGGCCGGCACCGTGGAGGCCAGCGACAGCTCCGCCTTCAAGACCGGCGACAAGGTGCTGCTCAACGGCTGGGGCGTGGGCGAGACCCACTGGGGCGGCCTGGCTCAGAAGGCGCGTCTCAAGGCCGACTGGCTGATCCCGCTGCCGGCCGGCTTCACCCCGCGCCAGGCGATGGCCATCGGCACCGCCGGCTACACCGCGATGCTTTCGGTGCTGGCCATAGAGCGCAACGGCGTGACCCCGGACAAGGGCCAGGTGCTGGTGACCGGCGCCAACGGCGGTGTCGGCAGCTTCGCCATCGCCCTGCTCGCCCGCCTCGGCTACCAGGTGGCGGCCTCCACCGGCCGACCGCAGGAAGCGGACTACCTCAAGCGCCTGGGTGCCAGCGAGATCATCGACCGTGCCAGCCTCGCCGAACCCGGCCGCCCGCTGGGCAAGGAGCGCTGGGCCGGCGCCATCGACTCGGTCGGCAGCCACACCCTGGCCAACGTCTGCGCCGGCATCCGCTACGGTGGCGCCGTCGCCGCCTGCGGGCTGGCCCAGGGCATGGACTTTCCCGCCAGCGTCGCGCCCTTCATCCTGCGCGGCGTGACCCTGGCCGGCATCGACAGCGTGATGCGCCCGCGCGCCGACCGCATCGAGGCCTGGGATCGCCTGGCCCGTGACCTCGACCTGGCGCTGCTGGACGAGATCACCCGCGAGATCGGCCTGGAGGAAGCCCTGCAGGTGGCCCGCGAGCTGCTGGACGGCCAGGTGCGCGGCCGTGTGGTGGTGGACGTCAACCGCTGATCCAGCCGGGTGCCGCCGCCCCGGCGGCACCCTCCCCGGCGCGCGATGCGCCACCCCGATAATCACTATCAAGCCTGATGATTTCTGCCTCGACCGCCGCTTGGCTAATCTGCGCCCATCGCCACGCAGACAGCCGAACAGGAGGGCCGGATGCACACACCGATCGCAGTCATCGCACTGCTCGCCACCCTCGCCCTGGCTGGCTGCGCCTCGCCGCAATACAGCGGGGAGACGCCCTACACCGATGCGCAGATCCGCCAGTTCGCCCTGGAGATGTTCGGCAAGAGCGGCCTGCCGCCCGAGCAGCTGGCCAAGGTACGGCGGGCACTGTTGAAACAGGACCAGCGGATGTCCAACGCCATCCGCGACGTGCAGCCCAGCAAAGGCTGAGTCACCCCAGATTGCATGCTCCTCCCATGGCCATCCCCCCCTTTGGCCAATATGCAGCTCGCCCCCCGAGCTGCTTTTTTTTGCCCGCGAATCGGACAGGTCCGATGGGCGGCACGGGACGCCGCAAGCAGAATCGACGGATTGTCATGAACAAGCGTTAGAAAACAGAAAGATTCGGATACATCCAGGCCCCGGTGGCCCTATCCAATCATCGGAGCATGCCGTATGATCGCGCACCTAGTACCTAGCTGTAAGTCAATCCGGCCACTCGCAGGCAGCGCCACCCAGGCGCAACGCGATACCGGTCTCCTCGATGGTTACCTGACCGATGCCCCCGCCACCCACTGGCAACGCATCCGTCCTGGCCTCCCATCCAGAAGTCTGATCAGGACAATCACCGGGCCAGAACCTTGCCCACGATTACAACCTGGCATCCAAAGTACTTGGCTGGCTCGCTCCGCTGACAGGCGGAACTTTCCACCAGCTCATTCGCTCCGATAAGGATCATCCTGTGTGCCCACGGTGGGCGACGGATTCGGAGTTTTATTTCGCGGCCCGATTGCCGCATTTTGCAGGACCTAACAACATGACTATCCATCACCAGGCAGAACAAGCCATCAGCGCACTCACCCGCGCCTTTGCACCGCTCCAGTGCCAGATCAACGCGCCTTCCCGCAAGGGTGGCTTCAGCTTCACCATCGTCAGCGAGTACGGTGTCGCCTGCCACAGCCAGCGCATCTACCCGGAGCAGTACAGCAACTCCAGCCAGCTCCAGCAGGTGATCGACCGCGCCCAGCGCGCCCTCACCGCCTGACGCCCGGCACGTCGACCCAAAGCCCCGCATGAGCGGGGCTTTTTCTTGCCTGCGATTTACCACGCTCGGAGTCGTCGGCGTGGTGCATCTTGAGGGAGAATTCGTTCGCGATGGCGCATCTGGCCGGCTCGCGGCCCGGTGCCTGCGTCAGGCTTTTCGCGGCTGAAGCCGCTCCCACGGGGAGGGCCTGCAACTGCGGATGTCGCTGCGTTGGGCCTCGCGGCGCCAACCTACGCGCGGTGCCAGCCTGTGGGAGCGAATTCATTCGCGATGGAGTGCCCGGCCAGCTCGCGGCCCAGTGCCTGCGTCAGGCTTTTCGCGGCTGAAGCCGCTCCCACGGGGAGGGCCTGCAACTGCGGATGTCGATGCGTTGGGCCTCGCGGCGCCAACCTACACGCGGTGCCAATTTGTGGGAGCGAATTCATTCGCGATGGAGTACCCGGCCAGCTCGCGGCCCAATGCATGCGACAGGTCTTTCGCGGCTGAAGCCGCTCCCACAGGGCCTGCAATTGCGGATGTCGCTGCGTTGGGCCTCGCGGCGCCAACCTACACGCAGTGCCCTACCCGTTCACCACGATGCCGCCATTCACGTGCAGCACCTGGCCGCTGACGTAGGCCGAGTCCGCGCTCGCCAGGTAGACGTAGGCCGGTGCCACGTCCGCCGGCTGGCCGGGGTGGCCCAGCGGGGTGTCGGCACCGAAATGGCCGACCTTCTCGGCATCGAAGGTGGAAGGGATCAGCGGCGTCCAGATCGGCCCCGGGGCCACGGCGTTGACGCGGATGGCGCGCTTGGCCAGGTTCAGCGCCAGGGAGCGGGTGAAGGAGGTGATCGCCCCCTTGGTGGAGGAATAGTCCAGCAGGGTCGGGTTGCCCTTGTAGGCCGTCACCGAGGTGGTGTTGATGATGCTGGCGCCCGGGCGCAGGTGCGGCAGCGTCGCCTTGGTCAACTGGAACATGCCGAAGATGTTGGTGCGGAAGGTCTTCTCCCACTGCGCCTCGCTGATGTCCTCCAGGCGCTCCTGCGGGTGCTGCTCGCCGGCATTGTTGACCAGCACATCCACCCGGCCCCACTTGGCGATCACCGCCTCCAGGACCGTGCGACAGAACCCGCCATCGGCCACGTCGCCGGCGAACAGCAACGCCTCGCGCCCTGCCGCCTGCACTTCCAGGCGGGTCTGTTCGGCATCCTCCACCTCGTCCAGGTAAAGCACCGCGACATTGGCGCCTTCACGGGCGTAGTGCACCGCCACGGCGCGGCCGATGCCGCTGTCGGCGCCGGTGACGATCGCGGTCATGCCCTCCAGCTTGCCGGCCGCCTGGTAGTACTCGCCGATGGTCAGCGGCTGCGGCCGCATCTCCGTCTCCTGGCCCGGCTGCCGGTCCTGGTGCTGGGGTGGAAGGGTCTGTTCGTCGCTCATGGTCGTCTCCCGAGTCGGTGGCCTGTTATTCAACAGGACTGGCCCCGCGCCAGGCGGTTCAGGAAAATCCACCCAGCGGCGTCAATCCCCGGGCTCGGCTTGCAGGCGGTCCCACATGGCGCGGGTGATGCGTTGACGGGCGAGGTAGTCGTGCCAGGGGTCGCGCTGCAGGCTGTCGAGGCGTTGGCGCAGCGTGGCCAGGGTCCATTGCGCCGATCCCTTGAGGCGCTCCAGTTCATCGCGCTCGATGGGCACCGACACCGGCAGGCCCGGCCGCGCCCGAACCGAATAGGCACAGACGGTACTGGCGCCACGCTGGTTGCGCAGGTAGTCGACGAAGATGCGCCCGACACGGTTCTTCGGCCCCATCCTGTCGACGAAGCGCTCCGGCAACTGGCGCGCGAGGAAGGAGGCGATGGCCTTGCCGAAACCCTTCACCTCGTCCCAGCCGGCATGCCGCGCCAACGGGACGATCAGGTGCATGCCCTTGCCGCCACTGGTCTTCAGCCAGGCCTGGAGGCCCAGTTCGTCGAGCACGGAAAGGGTCAGCCGCGTGGCCTCCTGCATGGTCTTCCAGGGCAGCTTGGGGTCCGGGTCGAGATCGAGGATCAGGCGGTCCGGCCGTTCGATGCGGTCGCTGGTGGCGCCCCAGGTGTGCAGCTCGATGGCGCCCATCTGCACCGCGCCCACCAGGGCCTCCAGCGTGTCGATCTCCATCAACCGCGCGTGCCCCGGGTCCAGTTCCGGGTCGAGGTGACGGATATTGGGGATCGCCAGGCGCTCGGCGTGCTTCTGGAAGAACAGCTCGCCCCCGACACCCTCCGGCGCCCGCAGCAGCGACACCGGGCGCCCCTTCAGGTGCGGCAGCACCCACTCGGCGACATCCGCGTAGTAACGCGCCAGTTCCAGCTTCTGGGTGCCGCTCTGGTCATCGATGACCCGCTGCGGGTGGCTGATGGAGACCTTGGCCAGTGTCTGGCGCCCGCCCTTGCCGGCCTTTTCGGCGGCGGGCTCGGGCGCCATCTTCGACGAGGCCGCGCTGCGTGGCTGCTCGCGGACGATCTGCTCCGCCGGCTTGTCGCTGCGCAGGGCGACGAACGCGGCCTGGCGCACGATGGCATCGCCCGTCCACTCGGCGAACTCCACCTCGGCCACCAGTTGCGGCTCCACCCAGCGCACGCCCCGGCGCTGGGCCGCCGGCAGGGCCCTGGTCAGCGGGCTGTCATCCCGGGCGATGGCCTGCAGGCGGCCATGGATATCGGCCAGCCGCGCCTCGTCGAAGCCGGTGCCGACGCGCCCGGCATAGCGCAGCTCCTCACCACCCGGCTCGTCATGGATGGCCAGCAGCAAGGCGCCGAACCCGCTGCGGCTGCCCTTGGGCGCGGTGTAGCCGACGATCACGAACTCCTGGCGCCGGCGGCACTTGAGCTTGATCCAGTCCGGGCTGCGCGCCGAGCGATAGGGGCTTCCCGCGCGCTTGCCGATCACCCCTTCCAGGGACATGGAACAGGCACTCTCCAGGATCGACTCGTGGCTGGCGGAAAAAGCTTCGGAGAAGCGCAGCAGGCTGCGCCGCTGGCCCTTTAGCGCCTTCTCCAGGGCGGCACGGCGCTCCTCCAGGGGCAGCTGGCGCTGGTCACGGCCATCGAGGAAAGGCGCATCGAACAGATAGTAGAGAATGCTGTGGCTGCGGCCGATATCGAAGGCGTTCTGCAGGCCCTGGAAGCTCGGCAGGCCGTCCTCGTCGAGCACCACCACCTCGCCGTCCAGCCAGCTGTCGCCCAGTTCCAGCGCCGCCAGGTCGCGGGCCTGCAGGGGCAGGCGCGCGGTCCAGTCGTTGCCGTTGCGGGTGAACAGCCGCACCTCGCCGTCACGGATGCGGGCGAGGATGCGATAGCCGTCGAACTTGATCTCGTAGCGCCAGTCCCCCGAGGGCGGCGCATCCACCAGCGTCGCCAATTGCGGCGCCAGGCTGTCGGGCATGCGCTCCTCGCTCGCCGCAGCCTTGCGTGCCTTGCCGCCAGCCTTCGCGGCGCGCCGGGTGGCACCCGGCCGGGCGGCCGGCGCGTCGCTGCCGACGTCGGCCCCGCTGAGCACGCTGGCCGGCTCGGCGGAAACGATGTCGTACTCCTCCGCCGGGCGCGCCACCTCGTCGTCCTGCTTGATCAACAGCCACTGCTCCTTGTCGCCGCTGCCGCGCAGGCGGGTGCGCACCAGGCTCCAGTCGCCACCGAGCTTCTCGCCCACCAGGGTGAAGGTCAGCCTGCCGGCCTCGTAGGCGGCCCTGGGATCGCCATGGGGCTGCCAGATGCCGCGATCCCAGACGATCACATCCCCCGCGCCGTACTGCCCGGCGGGAATGCTGCCCTCGAAATCGGCATAGCCCAGCGGATGGTCCTCGACGTGCACGGCCAGGCGCTTGTCCCTGGGGTCGAGGCTCGGGCCCTTGGGCACTGCCCAGCTCTTCAGGGTGCCGTCCAGCTCGAGGCGGAAGTCGTAGTGCAGGTGACGGGCGTCATGCTTCTGGATCACGAAGCCGAGGGCGCCGGCCTTGCTGCGCCCACGTGGCCGCGCCTCTTCGCGAGGTTCGGAGGTGAGGTCGAAATTGCGCTTGCGGTTGTAGTCGCTAGAACGGCGGGCCATGGCGGACACCTCGGCAGGGATGCGGACTCAACCGGCCTTGGCCTTGGTCCGCGTGGGCTTGTCTCGGGTCTTGCGCGACGGCTTGGCAGCGCCCTTGGTCGCCTTGGCCCTGGCGTCGGGCTTGCCGTCCAGGCTGCGCTTGAGCAGGTCGGTGAGGTCGATGACGTCGGCGCTGCGCCGCTCCTCCTCGCCGCCCGCCGCTTCCACCGCCTCGATATGGCCCTGGCTGGCCTTGCGCTCCACCAGCTCCATGATGCGGTCGGTGAAGGTGTCCACGTAGTCCTCCGGCTGCCAGTCCGCGCTCATGTCCTTGATCAAGCGCTTGGCCATGTCCAGCTCGGCCTTGGCCAGCTTGGCCTCGGTCACCGCGCTGCCCAGCTCCAGGCTCTCCAGGCCGCGCACCTCGGCGGGCCAGCGCAGCATCACCAGCACCAGGGCCGACTCCAGCGGCATCAGCGCCGCCAGGTGCTGGCGGGTATGCAGCACCACGTTGGCCAGGGCCACCTTGCCGGTGCCGGCGAGCGCCTCGCGCAGCAGGGCGTAGACCTTCTCGCCACGCTTGACCGGCGCCAGGTAATAGGGGGTATCTATGTTCTGCAGGGGGATGGCGGCGCTGTCGACGAAGGCGAAGATATCGATGGTCTGGGTCGCTTCCGGGTGGGCGGCGCGGATCTCCTCCTCGCTGATCACCACGTAGCGGCCCTTCTCCAGCTCCACGCCCTTGACGATGTCGTCCTTGGTCACTTCCTTGCCGGTGCGCTTGTTGATGCGCTTGTAGCCCACCGGGTCCATGCTGCGCTTGTCCAGCCAATCGAAGTCCACCCCCTGGGAGGATGTGGCCGAAACCAGCCCCACGGGGATATGCACCAGGCCGAAACTGATGGCGCCCTTCCAGATCGCACGTGCCATGGGTCACCTCGCGGGCGCGGTCAGAGCGCCACGCCGTCGCTGTAGATCACGCTGCCTTCCACGGTGATGTCGCGGATCTGCCGCAGCATGTTGTCGGCGGCGGTCTCCGCCTCGTTCTCGCACACGCAGCCCGGTGCCACCACCCAGAGCACCCGCACGCCGGCGCCCTCGCGCTTGGGCTGGTACTCGATCAGGCCGATGTAGCTCTGCCCTTCCTTCATGGCATCGGTCCACGCGGTGCAGTGCTTGAAGTCTCGGAACATGGCGAAAGGCTCCTTGTTGCTGGCTGCCACACAAGATTCTGAGTCGCGACGACGGAAAAGAGTTTCGCCTATCGCCTGTAGCGTCGTTCCAGACGCGACACCAGGTGCGGAACCAAGTTGAGGATCACCAGCGCCACCAGCGTCGCCAGCACCGCCGTGGCTTCACGCCCAAGGCCCACCGTGACGCCGATGGCCGTGGTCAGCCAGAGGCCGGCGGCGGTGGTCAGGCCCTTCACCTCGGCCACGCTGTCGCGCTTGAGGATGGTGCCGGCACAGAGGAAGCCGATGCCGGCGACGATGCCCTGGATCACCCGGCTGAGCGCATCGGATTCGGCCCCCGCCATCTGCGGCGCCAGGACGAAGAGTGCGGCGCCCAGTGCCACCAGCATGTGGGTGCGGATGCCGGCGGCCTTGCCGTGCTGCTCGCGCTCGAAGCCGAGCAGGCCGCCCAGCAGCGCGGCCAGCAACACCCGCAGTGTCACGCGGGTCGCCTGGGTCGGGTCGTCGAGGTCGGAGAACTCGTTGGCCAGCGTCGTCAGCACCTGGTCCCACCAGGTCACGACCCAACGCGCTCCAGCACGGCATTGGCGGGCGTGTAGCGGCAGGCACCGCAACGTGCGCAGACCTGGCACAGCAAGTCTTCCTTGCCGATGTGCACCGAGGTGCTGGGCGACCAGGAACAACCACCGATCAGACAGAAGAGCGTCATGTCACCTCCACCGGCAGGGTGCCGTATGAAACCGGACTCATCTTTTTCGACGGGGCTGACCCTCGAAAGGTTTGCTCTTTTTTCCCGCCAGGCCACGACACATGCCGCACGGGGCGATTGGCTGAACCAATGCAGCGGGGGGCGGGGTCTAGATGCAACGCCCCCCGCCACCCAACGAGGACCCCTGATGAAGAACCTCGAAACCCCCGCCTGCAAGGTCGCCCTGTTCGGCGCGCTCGGCAGCCTGGGCAGCGCACTGATGGTCGAGGCCCTGGGCCGTCAATGGGAAACGATGGCGCTGCTCGACGACCTCAACGCCATCCCCTCGCGGCCCGGCATCCGCGCCAAGCCCGTCGATCCGTTCGACGCCCTCGGCGTCAGCCACGCGGTGGCGGGGATGGACCTGGTGCTGTGCAACCTGTGCAGCCAGCCGCTGCTCGCCGCACGCCGCCATGGCCCCGGCTTCGATGTGGAGTTCAGCGCCATCACCGCCCTGCTCGACGGCCTGGCCGTGGCCGGCGTCAAGCGCCTGGTGGTGATCGCCGACTTCCACTGGCTCGACGAGGAATCGGGCCACCCCGCCGAGCCCGGCGAGCAGTTGCAACGGCGCCTGATGGACAGCGACATCGACTGGACCCTGGTGGACGCACCAGGCATCGGTGGCGACGACCTGTTCGGCCTGGACGACTTCCTCGAGCCCGCCCACGGCAGCGAGCCGGATGCCGTGAGCGCCCTGCGCCGCTTCGCCGCTGCGGTACTGGATGAAGCGCGCCTGGCCGCGCACCTGCGCCAGCGCGTGCACGTCCAGCTGGAACACGGGGCGACTCGCGCCGCCCCGTGATGGCCGGTGCTAGGCCGGCACCGCCTTGGCCCTGGGTTCCCGTGCCCAGACCCGGTGCTTGGCGATGGCCTCGAACAGCGGCTTGGCGACATCCTTGGCGGCGGCACCGCTGAGCAGGCCCTCGTCCGCCTCCAGGTGCAGCTGGCTGGCCAGGTCGCCCGCCGCCCCGCACAGCGCGATGGCCTTGAGGTGCTTGTAGGCCTCCTGCAGGTAGTGCAGCGCATCGCCATCCCCGCCGAAGGTTTTCGCCGCACTGTCGCCCCCCGGCACGAACACCGCATCGAAGGCGATGGAGGGCAAGCCGGCGATGGTGGCGTCGGGCACCAGCTGCTTGCCCTCCGCCGTTTTAACCGGCGCCGAGCTGGGGGCCAGCAACTTGGCGCTGGCGCCGGCCTTTTTCAGCTCGCCCTGGATGAACTTCACATCGCTGCCCTGCACGCCGTTGGCGATCAGGATCGCCACCTTGCGCGACTTGATATTGCCGGGCAGCAGGTTCATCTGGCTCAGTGCGGGCGAGGCCTTGAGGCCGATCTCCGGCACCTGCACCGTGGGCCCCTGGGGCGGCGTGAGGCCCAGGTTCTCCGCCACCTGCCGGGCCAGGTCGAGGTCGATATTGGCGAGGATTTCCTTCACCTGGCGCTCGCGGATGTGCACCCGATCCACCTTGCCCAGCTCGAAGCTGTAGGCGGCGACCACATGGCCTTTCTCCGTCTCGCTCAGGCTGTTGTAGAACAGCCGGGCCTGGGAGAAGTGGTCGGCGAATGAGTCGGCGCGCTTGCGCAGCTTGGTGCCCGACAGCGGTTCGGGGTAGCTGCTGAAACCGCCATGGCGCGGCGCCGGCGGCGTCTCCTTCGGCCAGCCGCCGTCGATGGAGTTGGGCTCGTAGGCGGCGCGCCCCTTGTTCACCGTCTGCCGGTGCTGGGCGTCGCGCTGGTTGTTGTGGAACGGGCACAACGGGCGGTTGATGGGCAGCTCGTTGAAGTTCGGCCCGCCGAGCCGTGAGAGTTGCGTGTCGGTGTAGGAGAACAGCCGCCCCTGCAGCAGCGGGTCGTTGCTGAAGTCGATGCCGGGCACCAGGTGGCCCGGGTGGAAAGCGGCCTGCTCGGTCTCGGCGAAGAAGTTGTCCGGGTTGCGGTTGAGCACCATGCGCCCCACCTTGCGCACCGGCACCAGCTCCTCGGGCACCAGCTTGGTGGGGTCGAGCAGGTCGAAGTCGAACTTATGCTCGTCCTCCTCGGGGATCACCTGCAGGCCCAGCTCCCATTCCGGGTAGTCGCCCTTCTCGATGTCTTCCCAGAGGGTGCGACGCTGGAAGTCCGGGTCCTTGCCGGCGAGCTTCTGCGCCTCGTCCCAGACCAGCGAATAGACGCCCGACACCGGCCGCCAGTGGAACTTGACGAACACGCTGCGCCCTTCGGCATTGATCAGGCGGAAGGTGTGCACGCCGAAGCCCTGCATGCCCCGGTAGGCCACCGGGATGGCGCGGTCGGACATGGTCCAGAGCACCATGTGCGCGGACTCGGGCACCAGGGAGACGAAGTCCCAGAAGGTGTCGTGGGCCGAGGCGCCGGTGGGGATCTCGTTGTGCGGCTCGGGCTTCACCGCATGGACGAAGTCGGGGAACTTGATGGCGTCCTGGATGAAGAACACCGGCATGTTGTTGCCCACCAGATCGAAGTTGCCTTCGTCGGTGTAGAACTTCACTGCGAAGCCGCGCACGTCGCGCACGGTATCGGCGGAGCCACGCGGGCCCTGCACGGTGGAGAAGCGCACGAACACCGGGGTCTTCTTCCCCGGCTCGTTGAGGAAGTCGGCCTTGGTCAGCTCGGCCAGCGGCTCGTAGACCTGGAAATAGCCGTGGGCCGCTGCGCCACGCGCATGGACGATGCGCTCGGGGATGCGCTCGTGGTCGAAGTGGGTGATCTTCTCGCGCAGGATGAAATCTTCCAGCAGCGAGGGGCCGCGTTCGCCGGCCTTCAGGCTGTTCTGGTTGTCGGCGATGCGCGTGCCGGTGTTGGTGGTCAGCGCCTCGTCGGTGGCGTCCTCGCGGAACTCGTCCAGCTGCTCGAGCTTGCGGTTGCTGTTCTCACGGTCGGGGGTGTCGGTACCGGCGAGCTGGCTGCCGGTCTTCTTTTCGGTGGGCATGGGGCTGTCTCCTGGCGACATATGGCGCCCATTCAGGCGCCCAATCTGGCAACGCGTTGCGCGTGCTCGGTGAATCACGGCGTGGTGCAGCAGGGTGGGGAGCGGCGGCCGCATGCCGCCGCTCCCCGTTGGGCGTCAGTCACTGCTGCTGCTATTGCTGTGGCTGCGCTGTCCTCCCTTGCGGCCGGCCGCGGATGCGCGCGCCGGATCGTTCCTGAAATTGCCGCCACTTACATGTCCGCCCTTCTTGCCGGCTTCGGATGCGCGTTGCGGGTCTTCTGCGAAGTTGCCTTTGCCACCTCGGTGTTGAGCCATTGCACGAGTCCTCTCTGGTCATTGATCTGACGTTGTCGTGGAGCAGACGCCAGTCCGGCGCCTACTAGGTCTGAGGGCACCACTGCGCAGAGGTTCTATCTATTTGCGCCTCGCGGCGCCGGGGCGCAGGCGCCGATTGAGCGGCTCAATGGCGCGCCAGGAGAGGCCGATAGGCATGTGCAATCACCGGCGCTGCCGCCAAATAACCGCCAGGCTTTTTTTCACCCGCGCAAGCCGATGTAAACAGGGGCGATTTCGGGTCGCCCCGGGGCACTGGGCCGTTGGCCAGCATTTACGCGCGGCACTGAGGGTTTAAGGTGAAACGCATCGAGACACCGCGACGGAAATCCCATTCACTCCAGCGATCCGAGGTGGCTGCCGTGCCTAGAAGCCAGCCCAGTGCCCAGGAAATCGAAAAGCGCTTCAACCAGCGCCTGCAGCCGTTCCACCATGGCCACTGCGTGGTGGAAGCGGACGGCACCCTGACCATCCGCCTGCAGGACGGCGACCGCCAGCTGACGGTGGTGGGCATCACGCGTGAAACCTATGCCGACCGCGAGGCTCTATTCGAACTGGGGCCCACGCTGCTCAAAGAGTGGCAGGCCCTCAGGCCATGACCCGTCGGAGCCCGACCATGAATCCAGCCGCCCCGGAACCGATCAGCTCCCCTCTGCCCGAGGACGCCCGCCACTTCCTCCGCGACGTCGAGGCGGCCCTGGTCGACCAGGCCTTGCCGCTGTTCGAGGAAGCGGCGCGCCACGCCCGCCGTGGCGGCATCGAAGTGACCGTGGAGATGGACAGCAGCGACCCGCTGCAACCCCAGCTGCGCCTCGCCGCAAGCAACCCGGGGACGCGCACCAGCAGCTACCGGATCATCGCCGACGTGGGCAACCGGGGCGTGGTGCACGAGGAGTTCTACGCCTGCAACGACGAGACCCGCACCCTCCCCGCCCAACTGGCCTCGATCAACGAAACGGTGATCGACACCCGCCTCGCCGCCTTCTTCCTCAAGGCCTTCGCCCTGTCCCTGGACTACGTCACCGAACGCCGCCAGGCGGGGTTCTGGTAGGGCCGTCGCACCGCCCGCCAAGCAACCTGCCTGCGGGTGGTCCGCGTAGTGGACGGGTGAAGCGTCGTCCACCCTACCGCTGCGTCTCACCCATGAGCTCGCTCTCACACAGGGGTGTAGGGTGGAGGTCGCTTTTTACCTCCACCAGGCGGTGTCGCAGGTGAGCCCGATGGTTGAGCGACAGCTAGGTCGGGTGAACCCGGCGCGCGGTGCCCTCTCGATCGCGAATGAATTCGCTCCTACACAGAGCGGCGGCGCTGCGCGTCGCCTGGCGACTGACGTCGTCCCTACACAGACAGCGTGATCCACCTGCCAGGGCATGTTCGAGCAGCGAATGGTGGACGGGTGGAGCATCGTCCACCCTACGAGTCAGCCCCCTGCTCTGCTCCGGTCAATCCCGGTTGGTGGGCACCTTCCAGATGTCGGCGGCGTATTCGCCGATGGTGCGGTCCGAGGAGAACCAGCCGGCGCGGGCGGTGTTGAGCACCGCGGACTTCCACCATTGCGCGGGCTTCTGCCAGGCGGCGTCGACGCGGCGCTGGGCGTGCCAATAGGCGTCGAAGTCGGCGCAGACCATGAAGCGGTCATCGCGCACCAGGTGTTCCACCAGGGCTTCGTAGCGCTGCGGGTCGTCCGGCGAGAAGACGCCACGCCGCACCGCCTCCAGGGCGCCGGCCAGGCGTTCGGACCCGGCCACCACGGCACTCATGTCCAGCTCGCCGGCGCGCTTGCGCTGCTCCACCTGGGCAGCGGTCATGCCGAAGATGAACATGTGCTCGGCACCGATCAGCTGGCTCATCTCGACGTTGGCGCCATCCAGGGTGCCGATGGTCAGCGCGCCGTTGAGGGCGAACTTCATGTTGCTGGTGCCGGATGCTTCCAGGCCGGCGGTGGAGATCTGCTCGGAGAGGTCCGCCGCCGGGATGATCACCTCCGCCAGGCTGACGTTGTAGTTGGGGATGAACACCACCTTGAGCAGCCCGCGCACGGTCGGGTCGGCGTTGATGGTGCG
The DNA here is from genome assembly GCF_003234055.1 of Pseudomonas sp. 57B-090624. Lineage (NCBI taxonomy): Bacteria > Pseudomonadati > Pseudomonadota > Gammaproteobacteria > Pseudomonadales > Pseudomonadaceae > Pseudomonas > Pseudomonas sp. 57B-090624. The sequence goes on along the minus strand of NZ_QKRU01000006.1, from coordinate 70,563 downwards.
GGCGATGTCGTTGGCCAGCTTGATGATCAGCTTGGCCTGGTGGTAGCTGGCGGCGGCCTTGCCGGCGAAGATCTTCACCCGGGGCACCCAGTCGGTGGTCGGCTCGTTGCGGATGGCCTGGTACAGCGCCACGGTGTGCAGCAGGTTGAGCAACTGGCGCTTGTATTCGTGGATGCGCTTGACCTGCACGTCGAAGATCGCCTCGGTGTCGAGGTGGATGCCCAGGCGCTCCTGCACCAGGCTCGCCAGGGCGCGCTTGCTGTGCTGGCGGTGGGCGGCGAACAGCTTGCGGAAGCCGGCCTTGTCGGCGTGCGGTTCGAGATCGCGAAGGCGCTCCTCCGGCGCATCCAGCAGGTCCTCGCCCAGGGCATCGACCAGGGAGCCGGTGAGCAGCGGGTTCACCTGGTAGAGCCAGCGGCGGAAGGTCACGCCATTGGTCTTGTTGCTGATGCGCTGCGGGTAGAGCCGATGCAGGTCGCGGAACACCGTTTCGCGCATCAGGTCGGTGTGCAGCGCCGAGACGCCGTTGATGCTGTGGGAGCCGAGGAAGGCCAGGTTGCCCATGCGCACGCGGCGACCGTGGTCCTCTTCGATCAGCGACACCGAGCGCAGCAGGTTGAAATCATGGATGTCCTGCGCCCGGAGCGAGTCGATGTGGAAGGCGTTGATCAGGTAGATGATCTGCATGTGCCGCGGCAGCAGGCGCTCCATCAGCGATACCGGCCAGGATTCCAGGGCCTCCGGCAGCAGCGTGTGGTTGGTGTAGGACAGCGTCGCCACGGTCATGCCCCAGGCTTCGTTCCAATCGATGCGGTAGACGTCGACCAGCTGGCGCATCAGCTCGGCCACGGCGATGGCCGGGTGGGTGTCGTTGAGCTGGATGGCGGCCTTGTCCGGCAGCGAGCGGATGTCGCCATGGGCGGCCATGTGGCGGTGCAGCAGGTCCTGCAGCGAGGCGGAAACGAAGAAGTATTCCTGGCGCAGGCGCAGTTCCTGGCCGGCTTCGGTGCTGTCGGCCGGGTACAGCACGCGCGAGATGCTCTCGGCGCGCACCACGTCGGCCACGGCGCCGAAGTGGTCACCGGCGTTGAAGCGCTCCAGCTGCAGGTCTTCCATGGCGCGGGCGCGCCACAGCCGCAGCGTGTTGACGCTGGAACCGCGCCACCCCACCACGGGGGTGTCGTAGGCGATGGCGCGCAGTGTCTCGTTGGGCTCCCAGGTCAGCCGCGGCATCTCGCCGCCGTCATCCTCGGTGCGCACGCTGCCGCCGAAACCGATGTTGTAGCTGACCTCGGGGCGCTCGAACTCCCAGGGGTTGCCGAAATCCAGCCAGGTCTCGGTGTGCTCCTGCTGCCAGCCATCGCTGACCACCTGCTTGAACAGGCCGTGCTCGTAGCGGATGCCGTAGCCGTGGGCAGCGAGGCCCAGGGTCGCCATGCTTTCCATGAAGCACGCGGCCAGGCGCCCGAGGCCGCCGTTGCCGAGGGCCGCGTCGGGCTCGACCTGGCGGACGGTCTCCAGGTCCACGTCCAGTTCGGCGAGTGCCGCGCGGGCGGTCTCCAGCAGGCCGAGGTTGCTCAGGCAATCCACCAGCAGGCGGCCGATGAGGAACTCCAGGGACAGGTAGTACACGCGCTTGTGCTGCTTGCGGTCGACCTGCGCCTCGGTCTCTTCCCAGTTGTCCACCAGGTGGTCGCGCGCGGCCAGGGCGACGGCTTCGAACCAGTCATGGCTGTAGGCATTGCGCGGGTCCTTGCCCACGGCGTACTTGAGCTTGGCGAGGATGTTCTGCTTGAACGCCTCGACCGGGGTCGGGCCGGCCGCTGCGCGGGTTTGCTCGGTGGACATGTGTTGCTCCTTGCCCGGTGGTGGATGGCGGGCGTGGCACGGGCGGCGTGCCCGGCGCCCCGTGCCCTTCAGCTGAACTGGGCGTCGTTCTGCGCCAGGCGCAGCTGGCGCGCCACGTCTCCCACGGCGGGCGGGATGGCGGTGGAGCGCAGGGTCTCCAGGCTCACGCCGCCCATGCGCTGCTCGATGAACTGCCGCTTCGCGCGCCAGGCGCCTTCATCGCGGATGAGGTCGAGCAGGTCGTGCCCGGCGAGGGTGAGCCCCTTGGCGATCATCACCGGATCGCCGTTCCAGGGGTGGTGCGGCGTGCACTCGGCCAGCCCCGCCTGGCACATCAGGTGCAGGTTGTGGCTGACCATCTCCAGCCCATGGCCGGCGAGCGGCTGCGGGTGGAAGTGCTGGCCATGGCCGAGCGCCTCGATCTCCAGCAGCAATGCGCGGATCAGCTCCCAATCTCTTTTCATGTCACCTCGTCCTTCTGCCCAGTCTGCTGATCGGATACGGGAAAGCGGCCTGCGCCGAAACCCGGAGCGGCCCACGCAAGGAGCGTGCAGGTGCACGCCGGGCCGCGATTTCCTCATAGGGAGTGAGTCCGCCGGGAGGCGCCGGGAGTTCAACCTAATCGTGCATTACGCACGCCGCACCGCGACCGCCGGTCATGCTCGGGGGGCAAAAAACCTGAACTCTGCCCCGTGCCGCCATTCAGAAATCCTGAGGGCTCCGCAGCGACACAGCCGGCGGGGCGAGACGAACGCGATGCAAGGAGGTTTCCCATGCCACGCGGAAGCAAGGACAAATACACCGAAGAACAGAAGCGCAAGGCCGCCCATATCGAGGCGAGCTACGAGCAGAAGGGCATCGCCCATGGCGAAGCCGAAGCCCGGGCCTGGGCCACGGTGAACAAGCAGTCGGGCGGCGGCGAGAAGGCCGGCGGCTCGGGCCGCAGCACCTCCTCGGCGAGCAAGGCGGCCGCGCGCAAATCCTCGGCACGCCAGGCGGTGGCGACCCGGCACGGGGCACCGCGCCCCGGCACCCGCCTGGAGGATGCCAGCAAGGCGGACCTGATGATCCGCGCCCGGGCGAAGAAGATTCCCGGTCGTTCCAGCATGCGCAAGGACGAGCTGGTGCAAGCACTGAAACAGGCGTCCTGACACGCTCGCCGCAAGGAGAATCCCATGGCCGAACCCTCCAACCTGCAACGCCTGGTCGCCATCGGTGGCGGCCTCCTGCTCATCCGCAAGGGCGTCGCCACCCGCGGCCTGCTGGGGCTCGCCGACATCCTGGTCGGCGCCGCCGCCATCTACCGCGGCATCGCTCCTGCCCGCCCGCGTGCCAGCGTGCATCAGCTCCACCCCCTTCCGGTGGTGGAGCGGGTGCCCCCGGGCCGGCAACTGGTCAGCCCGGCGAGCCTGGTGAAGACCCCCTTCCAGCAGTAGTCGTACAGATGGCGCGCCGACGGTGCGCGAGGAGCGATGCGATGACCCTCAGGATGCCCTTGCTGCTGGCCGGCTGCCTGGCCTCCTCCCTGGCGCTGGCCGATGCCTGCCAGGTGCAGACCCGCTCGGCGAGCAGCCAGGTCCCGGGTGTCGAAGCCCAGACCTGCTACGAGCATCGGGGCATGCCGGCCGGCTCGGTGGACTGGTCCTGCAGCAACGAGAGCAAGGGCATGCTGCAGAGCGAAAAACACAAGGTGGCCAGTTGCAAGAGCGGCTGGTTCGGCCGCTGCACCGGCGCCCTGACCCAGGAGGCCCTGGCCAACCCCGGCTCCAGCGGCGAGGAAGGCAACGACCCGGTGAACATCCCCGCCGATGCCAAGGTGGTCACCTACCACTACCAGGCCAGTGACCCCGCGCAGGCGAAGATCGATTGCGAGAACGGTGGCGGTACCTGGCAGACGCCCTGACCTGCCCCTCTCGCCCCTCACGAGGAGCCACCCATGCCAGATGCCCCATCGAACCGCCAGGGCGTGGCCCTGCTCGATCTGCGCCATGACGCCCCCGAGCACGAGCGCCGTACCCACCAATGGCTCGGCGAGCGCATCGCCGCCCTGCTCGGCACGCCCTTGCTCGGCCTGCACCGGGACGGCGACGCCCGGGCGCACTACATCATTCCCAACGACACCCTGATCGGCCGCGCCACGGCACGCGAGCTGGGCATCCGCTCCGACGCGGACTTCTTCGGCGGCCTGGTCGCCGAGCCCTTCATGGCCACCAAGGCCATCACCCATCCGCTGCCCGGCCCATCGGCCCATGCGCCGCCGGGCTGGTCGGAAGGCTTCGCCCACCTGGCCGGGCGCGCCGTGCTCGGCGGCTACAGCGCCTTCAACATCGACGACGCCATGCAGGCCGGCATCCGCCTGCTGCTGAACGGGCCGCTGCGGGTCAAGCCGGTGCGCGCCACCGCCGGGCGTGGCCAGTGCCGGGTGACCGACGACGAGCAGTTGCGCGACGCCATCGCTCTCCAGGACCTGGACGAGATCGCCACCTGGGGCCTGGTGCTGGAGGAGCAGCTCGAGGACGTCGTCACCTACAGCGTCGGCCAGGTGCAACTGGCCGGGATCACCGCCAGCTACTTCGGCACCCAGTCGCAGACCGAGGACAACGCCGGCACCTGCGTCTATGGCGGCTCCGAGCTGGTGGTGGCTCGCGGTGGCTGGCAGGACCTGCTGAGCCTCGCCGGCAACGAGCCGGTGCGCCTGGCCATCGAGCAGGCGCGGGCGTACGAGCAGGCGGCCCAGGCCTGCTTCCCGGGCTTCATCGCCTCGCGACGCAACTACGACATCGCCCAGGGCATCAATGCACGCGGCCAGTTGCGCTCGGGCGTGCTGGAGCAATCCTGGCGCATCGGCGGTGCCAGCGCGGCGGAGGTGCTGGCCATCGAGGCCTTCGCCGCCGACCCGGCGCTGACCCGCATCCGCACCGCGACGGTCGAGCGCTACGGCGACTTCGAAGTGCCCGGCGGCGCGGCACTGCTCTATCGGGGGCACGACGCCGAGGTCGGCCCCATCGTCAAATTCGCACGGGTGGAACCTTATGGCGACGCGCAGTGAAAGCGTGGATATCCAGGTGGGCAACGAACAGATCGCCGGGACCTTCCTGACCCCGGCGGCCAAGGTGCCGGGCATCCTCTTCGTCCATGGCTGGGGCGGCAGCCAGCAACGCGACCTGGCACGCGCCAAGGGCATCGCCGGCCTGGGTTGCGTATGCCTGACCTTCGACCTGCGCGGCCACGAGAAGACCGAGGTGCAGAAGAAGACGGTGACCCGCGAGGACAACCTCGCCGACCTCGTCGCCGCCTACGACCTGCTGGCCAGCCACCCGGCCACCGATACCTCGGCCATCGCCGTGATCGGCAGCAGCTACGGCGGCTACCTGGCCACCCTCCTCAGCACCCTGCGCGCGGTGCGCTGGCTGGCCCTGCGGGTGCCGGCCCTGTACTGGGACGACGAGTGGCAACGCCCCAAGGACGCCCTCGACCGCCAGCGCCTGGCGAGCTACAGGCTCACCGCCGTGCGCCCCTCGGAGAACCGGGCCCTGGCCGCTTGCGCGGCATTCGAAGGGGATGTGCTGATCGTCGAGTCCGAGCACGACGACTACGTGCCGCACCCGACCATCATGAGCTACCGCTCGGCCTTCGAACGGGCCCATTCGCTGACCCACCGCATCCTCGATGGTGCCGACCACGCGCTCAGCAGCGACCGCAGCCAGAAGGCCTACACCAGCCTGCTGACGAGTTGGGTGGCGGAAATGATCATCGGCGAGCGGGTGGGCGACTTTCCCCACCACTCGGCCTTCTACTCCTGAGCCTGCGGTCGCCCCGCCTGAACCTTTGCGGGCGGCCGCGCTTCTACCGAGCGAGCCCAGCCACACGAGGACACCGACATGCCCGTGACCATCGACCTGGATGGCGGCATCTGCGCCATCGAACTGGACGGCAACCACAGTGAAATGCCGATCCGCGACATCGTCATCACCACCGACGCCGACCTGCGCGCCTCGGTGATCCATTGCCCGGCCGGCAACGCGCTGATCAGCGAGGACGAGGCGCAGGTGCTGGTGGGCGCCGGCGCCAGGGACGACCGCCGCAACCTCATCGCCGACTGAGCCCGGCCCCCGCCCTTCGCTGCCGGGCCTCGTAGAGGTCCAGCAGCGGCTGGGTGCTGAGCCCGTGGAGCAGCAGGCTGCAGGCCACCACGGTGAGGCTGATGCCCATGGCCTCGCGTGCCGCCGCGCCTTCCAGGCCGTGATCGAGGGCGAAACACAGGTAGTAGAGGCTGCCGATGCCGCGCACGCCGAACCAGCCCACCAGCAGGCGCTGCCAGCGATCCAGGCCCGTGCGCGGCAACAGGAGCCAGCAGGCCAGCGGCCGCACCAGGCAGAACAGCGCCAGGGCCAGCCACACACCGCGCCAGTCCCAGCAGGCGCTGAGCGCGGCGCCCAGGAGCATCACCAGCACCACCTCCAGCGCCCGTTCGAGCAATCCGCCGAAGGAGAGGATGTCGACGATCAGGGTGCCGGCGGCGATCTTGCGGTGCTCGCGGCGATCCTCGCCGTACTCGATGCTCACCGGCAGGCCGTCGTCGGACAGCCCGGCCTTGAGCACCGTGCCCTCCTCCGCCGGCACCTCGGAGCCGCCGCTGGAGCGGATCTCGGCATGACGCAGGCCCACCCCGGCGGCGAAGGCGGCGAGAAATCCCCAGGCCTCCAGCAGCTCCGCCCCGACATAGGACAGGGACACCAGGGCCATGCCCAGGAATACGTTGGCGGAGATCGCCGTATCGGCATTGCGCACCCGCGCACTGATGGCCAGGCGACCCACCCGGTTGCCCAGGAAGAACCCCAGCACCAGTGCCACGGGCACGGCCCAGGCGAAGGACAGCAACGCCCATTCCCAGGGCCCTTGATGCCCCAGCCCCAGCAGCACCAGCGCGCCGACCACGAAGGGGAACGCCATGCCGTCGTTCAGCCCCGCCTCGCCGGACAGGCTGAAGCGCAGGGGGTCATCGTCACGGGCATGGTTGACCTGCACCAGGCTGGCCAGCACCGGGTCGGTGGGCGACAGGATCGCGGCGTACAGCAGCGCCGCACCCAGGCCGAACCCCAGCCCCTGGTGGCCGATCCAGGTGCCCAGGGCGATGGTCAGCATCAGCACCGGCCCGGCCAGGACCCAGGCCTTGATCCAGCTCGGATGGTGCAAGGGCAGGCGCAGCTTGAGGCCGCCGATGAACAGGGAGATCAGCACGGCGACTTCGGTGAGGTGTTCGAGCCAGGGGACGATGTCGAGAAAATCATCCCGCCACAGGTTCAGCCCCAGGGGCCCGATGGCCAGCCCGCAGGCGAGATAGAGCAAGGAGGACGTGACCGGCAGCCAGCGCAGGTAGGCCGAGGCCAGCGCCAGGATCAGCAGCAGCACGCCGAGCACTGCCATCCACAGCAGGAAGCTCATGGTCGCCGGCCCATTCGTCTCATCCCCCGTCCCCGTTCGGTCGCCTCTTTATCCAGAGGGCCGGATGGGCCAAGGGTTCAGACTTTGCGGCGCGAGGGTTCCGGCACAGGCGACAGCCCTGCCGGGGGAAAGAGAAGGGCCGCTGATTCCTTCCGGCGGCCGACGTAAAAAGGGGGCAGGCCCACCCGTGGTGAGGACACGAGCCCGGACCCGCCCCAACTTCCCCGCCTGTTCTGATCGGCCCGATGCCCCGGGAACCGGGTGACGATCGAGGACACAGGTGGGGAATTTCCAGCCTTAGAACATGTAGGTGGCCGAGACGCTGAAGATCTGCCCCTTGGATTCCACCTTGCCGTCGATACGGCCACCACCCAGGCGATCCTGGTTCTGGGTGCGCAGGCGACCCTCGTCGACGAACTGGCGGGAATAGGCCACATCCACGCTCAGGTTCGGGTCGGAGGCGAAGCGGTAGCTGCCGCCCAGGGAGACGAAGGTGCGGTCGCCGTCGGGGATGCGCGCATCGCGGGTGGAGTTGCGGGTCGGCGTCTGGTCCATCGCGACCCCTGCACGCAGGGTCAGCTGGTCGTTGAAGCGGTAGTCACCGCCCACCGAGTACATCCAGGTGTCCTTGTAGTTGTAGGGGATGTCGACGATCAGGTTGCCGTGGGAGGTCAGCTTCAGGGACTCGAAGGACGACCACTCGGTCCAGGTCACGCTGGCGCCCAGGCTGAAGCTGTCGTTGAAGTCATGCACCCAGTCCAGGGTGGCCATGGCCGGGATGTCCATGCGCGATTCGGCATGGTCGCCATTGGGATTCAACACCAGGCCCGGATAGACGAGGGCAAGAGCGTCCGGGTTCATCAGGCCGATGGAGTCGAAGGGAGCCATGCCGGTGGCATCGTTGAAATGCCAGTTGTAGTCACCATCCAGCTCATTCTTGATCTTGGCGTGATAGGCAAGGCCCAGGGTGTCCCGCGCGGTCGGCTTCCAGGCCACGCTGGCGAACCAGCCGGGCGAAATGTTATCGACCTTGACCCGCATCGTCGCCTTCGACGCACCTGCCGGCACGCCGTTCAATGGCGAGTTGGGCGCAGCGCCGGCAGCGGCCAGCAGGTCGACGTTCTGCCCGACGAAGCCTTGGGTGCGCTGGATCACCACGCCCCCGCCCACGGCCCACTGATCATCGATCTTGAACGACAACGAACCTGCCAAGGCTGCGGTCTCGATCTTGGTATCAAGGGCGAAGTCCTTGCCGACGAAGTTCTTGTCCCAGGTGCTGCGCATGCCCATGGGTACGACCTGCGCGAGGCCGAAAGCGAAACGATCACCGACCGGGATCACCAGGAACTGCGTAGGCAGCCACTTGCTGAAGCCACCGTTGCCCCCATCGCCCAATGCCCGAGCGTTGGGGCCGTTGACATCGTTCACGTCGTCGTATTCGACGCGCGGTTTGCCTTGGTAGTCATAGGCCTGCCCTTTGAACTTCATGTCGATATCGGCATAGATCGCCGACACCTGGCCGATGGGCCGCTCGATGAAGGCCATGGCGGCCGGGTTGTTGAAAGCGGCGCTGGGGTCGTTCTTCCAGACAGAACCACCGGCGAAGGCGCGGCCCCAACCGGGCGTGCCATAGGTGGGTACGGCAAAGGCACCGGCTTCGGCTTGCTGGGCACCGATCACGGCACCGAGGATGGCCAGGCTCAGCAAACTGCGTTTGCACGTGAAATTGAATAAAGAGGGGCGCTTCGAATACGTCTTCATGACAACTCCTTGCTTATTATAATTTTCTGCCTCACGGGGCGCATCCTGCACAACTAATAGTTCAGGAAATCAAACTTCCTCACTAATGGCTCGAAACGTTTCTTACTTGCCGAATGTGCTGAACCCATATCGCGACAGTATTCCAATCAGAATGAAAGCGGCCTTTCCACCCTGGGATGGGAAGGCCGCTCACGCTTACGGAACCAGCGTGAATGCCGGGGTCGGATTCACATACAGGCTCTGGATGGTGCAGGAGCCAACCGGCTGGTTCGGGTTCAGGGTGAGCTTGTTGTCAGCGTTGCTCCAGACACCATTCACGGTGACCGGGGAGCTGCTGCAGTTGATACCGGCCACGGTGAACTTGACGCCGCTGACATTGCCAGCGGTGAGGCTGGATGCGGTCAGGGTCCAGGGCAGGCCAGCGGCGCTTGCTGCGCTGCAGAGGGTGCCGCCGGTGATGTTCACGGCAGTGATGGTGGCTTTGTCAGCGCCGCCCACGGAGGTGGTGCCGATGAATTCAACGTTGCAGGTCACTGCGGGGATCAGCAGACCGGGCTTGACCACCGAAACACCCTTGGCGGAGAAGGCGGTGTTGGCCGGAGTGATGGTCACGGCCATGGCCGAGGAGGCGCCCATGCACAGGGCCAGAGCAGCGGTAGCAACGGAGAGTTTGGACATTTTCATTGTTTTCGTTCCTTGGTTGATAAGCAAAACATGGTTTTGTTTTTGGTCACTGGGAATACACCACGAAGACCTTCCTGTTTAACCCATGACCGCTTTTCAAACTTGCCCATCAACCCGCTGTTAGAATTACCGGCGGAAATCATTCCAACTCCGATAACGATCAACAACGACACACACTGTTTCCGGGCAAGTTCCCAGGCCAACTTCCGTTGCAGAGGAATAACAATCGAAGTGCAGCTATCCAGGCTGCGTCATGTCATCCATCCAACAACGTCCGCATGGCACTGATCGGGCCGGTACCTGCCGAAGCAAGTGCCGGACGAGTTCCTCAACGCTGTCGTTCAATCACGCTCGTTTCGATGCAGGGCCACGGACATTCGACGGCCTGCGAGAAGGTTTCCACCGCTTCCGCCACCGGGGCGGAGAGGACGCATCGGGTCGGGCACGAGGCTCGATACGAGGCGAGGGAGCCGGGCGGCAGATTCCCGGCAAGTGATAGGGGCGATGCCTGAAACAGGCGAAAAATGGAGCATCCGTTGCCACCTCCCTGCTGCGTTCCAATGCGTAGCGATCTTTACCGACTCGCCAGGGGTTGTTACTCATCGGCGTCTTACCTGTGGGACCCGGGCTCGTGCCGTTCGTGGGTGACTTCCCAGTGGGTAGCGCCGGGAACGAGATTAGGTCGCTGGACCGCATTTCATACCTAGCAAAAGGTTGGGCACCCCCGCCCCAGAGCCTGCCAGCGGAGCCGCAAAAACGTGAACTTCCTACACACCTGCGTCAAAGGTCGTTCGCCATATAGCTGACTGTCCCGACAACTCGGGGCTTGACGGGTGTTTCCATAACGGACACCCCTCCTCCACGCGCATCGTTCTGGTGCATGAATTGATTGTTCGAAAAATTAATCCGCGCCCATCCACGGCGAATCTGCCGGCAGAAAGCCGGGTAATGCGCGCGATCGTGCGAACTGGAAGCAGAAAACCGCTGCACGCCGCAGGTTGGGCCTAGGCACCAAGCCCAACGCATCGGCGTCTCAATGGGCCGCACGGCGTTGGGCCTCGCTACGCTCGGCGCCAACCTACGGGGATTGCGGGGGATGCAGCACAGGCCGGGTGAACCCGGCGCGGATGGCGAAACGCGGAGGCTCAGCCGGAGATGCCGACGAACCCGGGCTCCAGCCCGAATACCTCGACACCCGCCGGCGTCGCACGGCCTGTGCGGACCTGCACTTCCCGCGCGGGCTGCTCCAGGCTGGGGCGATAGTCCAGCAGCCAGCGCCCATCCACGCTGCGCAGGGCGCCGGGGGGCACGACCATGGCGGACTCGTTGCGGTAGGCGAGGATCGACAGGCGTGCACTCATGCCCAGCCGTACACGGCGCATCTGCTCCTCGTTGAGGTCGGGGATGGCGACCATCACTTCGAACTGCGCGCCACCCTGGGTGCTCGGCAGCGCCTGGCCGCCCACCACGCTGACCGTCCCGTGCAGCGCCTCGCCCTCGAAGCCGTCGCCCTGCACGTCCACCGCCATGCCTTCGCGCAGCTGGTTGACGTCCAGCTCGGAAACCCGTGCCACGATCTTCAGCCGCTCGATGCTGGCCAGGCCGAACAGCGGCGCGCCCTGGGTCACCTGGGAGCCGGCCTGCACCGGCCCGCGCGCGGCGTCATCCAGGCTCAACCCCGGGGCCGGCACCACGATGCCGGCGAAGGGCGCCCTGATCTCCCGTGCCTCCAGCAGCTTGCGCAGCGCATCGTGCTTGACCTCCGCGTTGGCCAGCTCCATTTCGGCGATCTGCAGGTACTCGCCACCGCCGCGCGCCTGGGAGCGGGCCAGGTCGCGCTCGGCGGCGCTCAGGTCCATGCGTTGCAGGCGCGCCTGCTGCTCCAGGTCCTCCAGCTCGTTGCGCGGGATGATGCCGCGGTCGAACAGCGCGCGGGTCTGGCCGAGCTTCTTCTCGGTGCTGGCCAGGGCCAGCTGGGCGCTGCGCAGGGTACGGCGGGCGCGGGACATTTCCTCGCCGCTGTCCCAGTCCTTGAGCTCCTGCACCGCGCGCCGCGCCTTGAGCAGGGCCGACAGCGCATCGCGCTGCTGCACCTCGGTCTCGGCCGCGTCCATGCGCAGCAGCAACTGCCCGGCCTGGACCCGCTGCCCCGGCTCCACCAGGGATTCGGCCACGATGCCGGCGAAAGGCGCGCCCAGCGCCAGGGTCCTGTCCGGTTCGATGCGCCCCACCAGGCCGATGCTGTGCTCCAGCGGCGCCGGGTCCACGCGCTGCCAGTGCATGGCCGTCGGCGCCGCCCCGGGCGCCTCGCGCAGGCCCCAGGTGATGCCGGCGATGACCAGCACGGCGACGGCGAGCAGCAGGCCACGGCGGGCCAGCGGGGAGCGGTCAGTAGTCATTGAGCGAGATGTCCCATCTGTCGAGCGTCATGCCCAGGGCCAGGTCCAGTTGCGTCTGCGCCTCGAGGTAGGCGATCAGCGCATTGAGGCGGGCGTTCTCGGCGTTGCGCAGGTCACTCTCGAAGCTGAGCACCTGGAAGTTGCTGGAGCGCCCGGCGTTGAGCTTGTCACGCTCGATGTCCAGCTTGCGCCGCGACAGCTCCAGCGCACGGTTGGCGATCTCCAGCTGGCGCCAGCGCGTGCCCACGTCGCGCACCACATCGGTGACGTTGCGCTCCAGGGCCTGGCGCGCATCGGCCACCTGCAGCTCCTGGTCCTCGACGTTGACCCGTGCCTGCACCTCGCCCTGGCGCCGCGTCAGGTCGCCGATGGGGATGTCCACGCGCACCCCGGCGTAGCTGTCCCAGGAGCGGTCGCTGCCGCTGCTGTACGGGTAGTCGTAGCGGTCCCGCGTCTGGCTGCCACCCACTTCCAGAGACACATCCCAGAGCCGCTGGTTCTTCGCCACCACCAGGTTGATGTCCGCCTGCTGGCGGTTGATCAGCTGGCGCAGGTAGTCCGGTTGCTGCTGCTCGGCGAGCCGCACCGCCTGTTCACGGTTGACCTCGATGCGCTCGGCTTCCAGGGCGTCGCTGGCGCGCACCTGCGAGGACAGGTCCAGGGCCAGCAGGCGCAGCAGCTCCAGGCGCGCGGAGTCCAGCTGGTTGGCGGCCTCCTCCACACTCAGCTCCTGGGTGGCGAGGTCGGCCTCGGTCTGCACGATCTCGAATTCGGCCATGCGCCCGGCCTCGATCATCGAGCGGTTGACCGAGACCAGCTGCTGGGTGCGCTCCAGCGCGGCGCGGGCGATGCGCTGCTGCTCCTGGGCGCGCAGCAGGTTGCGGTAGGCGCTGATGATGGCGGTGACCGTCTGCGACACGCTGGATTTGAGGTTGAGCCGGTTGGCCTGCTCCGACAGCTGGGCCAGGCGCACCGGCGCGGTGTTCACCTCGCGCCCGGCGCCACGCAGCAGCGGCTGGATGATGCTCAGGTCGACGCCGTCGTTGCGCGTGCGCCCTGCCCGGTCGGCATCGTTGTAGCCCTTGCTCCAGCCCAGGGCGAACTGGGTGCCGTATTCGTTGAGGACGGTCGCGGTGGGGCCGATGCGGCCATCACGGTAGCGGTCCTGGTGGTTGCGGTTGGCCCGGTAGCTGCCGGTGATGTAGAGCTTGGGGTTGAACACGTCCTCGGCGACGCGCAGGTCGAACTTCTCGGCGATGCGCCGCAGGTAGCCGCTCTGGATGCTGCGGTTGTTGCGCAGGCCGAGGAACACGGCGTCCAGCAGCGTCAGGTCGGCCATCTGCTCGCTGAGCAACGGGCCGTTGCCCTGGCGCTCCATGGTCGGCGCGGAAGGGTCCAGGCGCTCCTCGCCCCAGGGCTTGGCCTGGGCGGGCAGGACCAGGGCCAGGAGGATCGCGGCGAACAGGCGACTAGGCATCGCGCAACGCCTCCACCGGTTGCAGGCGCGCCGCCGAGATGGCCGGGTACAGGCCGAAGAACAGCCCCACCAGCAGCGTGCTGCCCATGCCCAGCGGCAACGCCGAGGCCGCCATGGCGAACTCCCAGCCGGAGATACGCGCATAGCCCCAGGCGGCGGCCACGCCGAGCAGCGCCCCGGATACCGCGCCGGCGGCGGTCAGTGCCACCGCCTCCACCAGGAACAGGTTGCGGATGTCCCGCCGCCGCGCGCCGAGCGCCATGCGCACACCGATCTCGCGGCGGCGCTCGCTGACGTTCATCAGCATCACGTTCATCACCCCCACCCCGCCACCCACCAGGGAGATGCCGCCCAGGGCCGCCAGCAGGTAGGTGAAGGTGCGGGTCTGCTGCTGCATGGCATCGATCATCTGCTGGGCCACCTGCAGCGTGCCCTTCTGTTCGCCGGCGATCTCGCGATTGATCCGCTGCAGCAGCCGCTCGCCGGTGCTGGGCACGTCCCGCCCCGGCACCACCCGCGCGATCAGCGTGCCGATGTTCGGCGCCGGGTTGACCCGCACCATCCCCGCCAACGGCAGGAACAGCGACTCATCGGCAGTGAAGGGGATGATGCCGCCCGCGCCCTGGGGCTTGAGGATGCCGATCACCTGGAACTGGTAGTCGTCGATGCGCAGGCTATCGCCCACCTCCAGCGGATCACCGGAAACCCCCAGCGCTAGGGCCGCTTCGGCACCGACCACAACGAAAGTCTGGCGGGCATCGAAAACCGACAGGTAGCGTCCCTGCGCCACCCGCAACCGCGCGGCCTCGCCCAGCGACGCGTCGGCACCGACCAGCGCCAGGTTGCGGGTACGCCCGTGGAACACCACCTGGCTGCTGTAGAGCACCAGCGGGCTGGCGTGCTCGATGCCGGGTACGTCCGCCTCCAGCGTCGGGCCGTCCAGCGCCAGCGGCAGGCCATCGGCGCCCCGGGGGGATGAAGGCAGCTGCACCACCACCGCCTCGGTGCCCATCTCGCGGAACACGCTCATGGCCTGGTCGGCGGCGTTCTGCCCGATGTTCAGCAGGGCGATGACCGAGCAACTGCCCATGACGATCCCCAGCAGCGCCAGCAACGAGCGCCGCCCGAGGTTGCGCAGGCTGCCCAGCGCCTCGTGCAGCAGCTGCGACAGCGATGGGGCCGGAGCGGCGTCCAGCAGCGTCATGCCGGGACCGCCTCGTCCACCACCCTGCCCTCGCGCACGCGGATGCGCCGTTCCAGCCGCGCGGCGATGCCGGGGTCGTGGGTGACGATCACCAGGGTCACGCCGCTGGCGCGGTTGAGCTCCAGCAGCAGCTGCATGATGTCTTCGGCGGTGGCGGCGTCGAGGTTGCCGGTGGGCTCGTCGGCGAGGATCAGCGCCGGCTCGCCCACCAACGCGCGGGCGATGGCCACCCGCTGCCGCTGGCCGCCGGAAAGGTCCGCCGGCAAGTGCCCGGCGCGGGCCGCGAGCCCCACCCGTTCGAGCATGGCGTGAGCCCGCTCGCGGGACTCGCGCAGGGCCACGCCGCGGTAGCTGAGCGGCAGCGCGACATTGTCCAGCGCGCTGAGCCGGGGCAGCAGGTTGAAGCTCTGGAAGACGAAGCCGATCAGGCGGTTGCGCAGCGCCGCCAGGTCATCCGGGCTGGCCGTGAACACATCGTGCCCAGCGAGGTGGTAGAAGCCGCTGGTGGGCAGGTCGAGCAGGCCGAGAATGTTCAGCAGCGTGCTCTTGCCCGAGCCGGAACTGCCAAGAATGGCGCAGCTCTCGCCCCGGGCGATCTCCAGGGAGACGCCGCCGAGGATGCGCAGCTCCTGCTCGGCGAGCCGATAGCGCTTGTCGATGTCCCGCAGGCGGATGAGCCGCTCGTTATTGTTGTTCAACATGTCCATGTTTCCGCTGACCTGCATCCTTTAGCGGACCGATACCCGGCCCCGAAATCGGGAAGCCGTGAGTCAGATAATTAACACCCGCCAGTAAGGCCAGGAACCCACAGCAGGTATAGCCAATCTTTAGTTTGGCGAAGGGTCTCACTTGCCCCACGCCGCGTGACAGCCAACCCTTCAGCGCATTGCGTGCCTTCCAGGCCCGGCCGGATGCGTCGAGCCTTTACGGACAGGACACGCCCCACCTTCAGCCCTTTCCGATTTCCTTTCCCTTGCCACATCCCGAGCCTTGAGGCCTCGCGCCCTGCCCTGATTGCGGGCTGCTGGCGCGGTTCACGGCCGGGCGCTCCAGGCGCTTGGGCTCCGCTCAACGACAGGGGATGGGGAATCGACATGGCTATTGGGCATTTCATTCACGCAGGCGACAAAACCACCTGCGGGGGAACGGTTTTGGAGGGCGACAACCAGGTCAAATGGCGCGGAGTCGTCCACGCCCGGGAGGGCGACCGTGTCACCTGTGGCAAGGATGGCAAGGTCTACCTGATCGTCGGCGGCATCGCGCACATGCGCAGCCGAGGACGAAAGATGGCAGGTACGCTGGACAGCGCCAGCAGCTGCCCCTGCGGCTCGCTCTTGATCCACTCGCTATCCAGCGCAACGTACAACTCCAATCGAAGCGCCACCACCGCCAACGCGGCCCCCACAGCCACCGCAACACCATTTGCCGCCACACGCCCCGCACACACATCAGAGCCCACCAGGAACAACCTGCAAGGGCATGGGCAGAAAAGCGAGGAAGAGAAGAAAGAGGACATCGGCATCACGCTGCGCCTGGGCCTGTTCTTCGATGGCACCGGTAACAACCAGGCCAACTCGGCACTCACCGAACAGTGCCGGCGCGAGGATCGCCAGCAGTTCGACGAAGAAGCACTGAGCGCCCTCATCAGCCACTGCGCCCGCTACGGTTACCGTGACCCGGACGAGGGTGGCCTCTTCCGCCAAGTGCCTGACAACAGCTACGGCAATGCGCCGAGCAATGTGGCGTATCTCTATGCGCTGTATCCGGACAACACCGCCACACCTGCTTCTGCAGACAGCGCCACAGGCTTCGCACGCCTTTATTTTGAAGGCATCGGCACAACCAGTGGCGGCTCGGACTCCGTACTGCCGGCCCAGGCCAGCGGGCGGGGCGATACCGGCATCCTGTATCGGGTGGCACAGAGCCCGGACAAGATCAAAGACCAACTGAACCTGTTCATTCAAACCCACCCAGGCATACAGATACGTACGCTGGAGTTCGACCTCTTCGGTTTCAGTCGCGGCGCGGCGGCAGCTCGGCACTTCGCCAACGAAGTGCTCAAACCCGATGGAGGCCTGCTCGCCGAGGTGCTCCGGGGCGGCCGGTTCGGCTTGGCCTCAAGCTTCGACTGGCGGCGCGATAGCCGCCTCAACTTCATCGGCCTGTTCGATACCGTGGCGGCGACGGTCGACCCGCTGCGGGGCGACTGGAGCCCGGCCAACGCCGACAACCCCGGCATCAATCTCTACTTGCCTCCCGGTTGCGCGCGCAAGGTAGTCCAGTTGGTGGCAGGCTCCGAGCGGCGCTGGAACTTCGCGCTCAACAGCGTGGCCCCGCACCACCAGGAAATCAGCCTGCCAGGCGTTCATTCGGATATCGGTGGCGGCTACCCGCCGCTGATGGAAGAGCGCCTGCTGGCCTCCCAACCGCGCACGGCAACGGAACGCCCCGGCCAGCCGCTGGACGCCACCCCGGCGTGGCTGGAGGCCCAGCACGAAGTCAGCCGCCTCCAGTCCCTCGGCCTGCCCGGCGATGGCGAAATCCGGATCAATGCCTGGCCGGTCCAGGGCACCCACCCCATTCAGGAGCGAACCGGCATGCAAGCCCTGGTCGGTGTCGTGCTACAGCGAAAGGTGCGTGGCGAGTTATCGCGGGTGGCATTGCGCACCATGCGTGAGCTAGGGACGAAGCATGGCGTGCCGTTCGATGTGATCAACGACAATGACCCGCGTTTTGGACTGCCTGCCGATCTACGCCCAATTGCCGAAAAAATCCTCGCCTATGTACAAGGCGCCCCGTCCAAGCTGAGCCCGGACGACCTGCGCCACCTGTGGGCGCGCTATATCCACCTGTCAGCCCACTGGACACCGAGCAAGGGGCTGCTGATCAGCAAACCCGCACCCAACCAGCGGCTGGTCTTCAACAACCGACCGCAAGCGGGGTACCCGCAATGAAGCGCCTGTTGCTGGCCCTCGTCATCCTCGCCCTGGCCGGTTGCGCGGCAGGCTCCGGCCGACCGAGGCTGCCCTATGACTACTGGTACGTCGGTCTTGCCGCGCCACGATTCATGGAGGTCTGGGTGGAAAGCGTGGATGTCATCGATCGCCGAGGACTGGCGTACTTCCATATCCACGGTGGAGTCGTCAGCTACACCGGCAACCCGGTTGGCTGGCACAACGGCGGCGGTGCCATGAAGCAGGCATCCAATGTCGACTTGCCCGAAACGCTGTTCGTGCGCTGGCAGTCCCTGGTGGAACCCCAGACCTACAAGCTGCGCATCGATATCCCGCAGTGGGTGCGTGACGAGATGCTCCAGCCACAGCGCACCTACTGCCAAGGCTCCAAAAGCTGGGAGACCGACTACCGCAAGATCGTCTCCATCGGCATGGCACCCGGTGGCATCGCCAAGGCCTGGGTGGGTGGGCCATGCCTGTCGAATATCGAGATCGGGCGCTACCGGGCCAAGGTCGATACGAGGGGCCCCTACGAGGGCCACTCCAATGGGCGCTACTACCGCCCACCCACTGATGCCGCGCAGGCCTATATCAAGCAACACGGCATCCCTTATGAGTCCTGGTAATCGCTGCCTGGGCAGGGGGCCGGCTGGCAGACCGGCTCCCCGACGCCCGCTTCATCCTCGACAACAAACCGCAAGCGGGGTACCCGCAATGAAGCGCCTGTTGCTGGCCCTTGTCATCCTTGCCCTGGCCGGTTGCGCGGCAGGCTCCGGCCGGCCGAGGCTGCCCTATGACTACTGGTATGTCGGGATAGGCGCCCCCCGCTTCATGGAGGTCTGGGTGGAAAGCGTGGATGTCATCGATCGCCGTGGTTATGCGTACTTCGATATCCACGGCGGTGTAGTGGCCTACAACGACAAGACGCCCGGCTGGTACGACGGTGGCGGGAAGATGATGCCGGTCAGCAATGTCGACTTGCCCGAAACCCTGTTCGTGCGCTGGCAGTCCCTGGTGGAACCCCAGACCTACAAGCTTCGCATCGATATCCCGCAGTGGGTGCGTGACGAGATGCTCCAGCCGCAGCGCACCTACTGCCAAGGCTCCAAAAGCTGGGAGACCGACTACCGCAAGATCGTCTCCATCGGCATGGCCCCCGGTGGCATCGCCAAGGCCTGGGTGGGTGGGCCATGCCTGTCGAATATCGAGATCGGGCGCTACCGGGCCAAGGTCGATACGAGGGGCCCCTACGAGGGCCACTCCAATGGGCGCTACTACCGCCCACCCACTGATGCCGCGCAGGCCTATATCAAGCAACACGGCATCCCTTATGAGTCCTGGTAATCGTCACGCCTGGGCAGGGGGCCGGCTGGCAGCGACGTAGCCCGGGCTTCAGCCCGGGGCAGGCCTGGCAACGCACCGGTGGGTGCGTTGCCCGGGAGGCCCTCAACCGACGCGCAACACCGCCACCACCTCCTGGCTGACCCAGCGCCGCAACAGGCGGTTTTCCGGGTGGAAGCAGTAGACGCTGAGCAGATCATGCAGGCCGGATTCGCTTACCACAGCTTCCTCCTCGAACCAGCCGTTGGCGGTGCGCAGGCGCACGCGGCGGTGTTGGTCGTCACAGAGGCGGAACAGGGTCCGGCGGTTGATATCGGTGTTGAGCAGGCGGCGCAGGTCGCGGGTGGAAAACCAGGCTTCGTGGCCCATCAGGAAAGCGCGCAGTTGACGCTGGTGACGCAGGAAGGTGCGAGGGGTGATCTCGGGAAGGGTCATGGCAGTACTCCATCCTGTGATAGAGCCGCCACCCACTGCATGAAGGGTGGCGGACCGTGCGAGGTGGAAGTACCGGGAAGTCACACAAAACCGGCTGGGCGCGAGCCCACTCACACGGTCCGCCATAGACTGCCGACGCGAGGCGTCGCTATGGCGTGTGGACTTCGAAGAACACCGGGCTTCCACACCCGACCGCTTTCTGTGGAAAGCAGCGGCGGAACCCTATCCAAGCCCCTTGTAGGCTCGCAACAGCGTTGCCTTGTAGGCGTTTTCCATAAGGCGCTTTCTGCGTTCGCTGTTGGTTGTGACGCCTGCCCTCAAGCACGGTGCTGTTCGGTCGCCCTGGGGTTTCTGCCGCCGCCGCATGGGTTTCGCTTCGCTCTACACCATCCTACGAAAGCCGCCAGCCGCGGCGCGCCCCCACATCGAGCGCAGCAGTGTTGGGCCAGGCCGGCTAGTTCACCTCATCCAGCAGCTCGGCGCGGCTGGGTTCGGGGAAGCCCAGGGTGCGGTAGCGCGGCGGGTAGAAACCGGGGGCTTCTTCGAGCAGGTCGCCCAGCAGCGCCATGGCCTGATCCCAGGAGACGGCGCGGGTCTCGGCGTCGCTGCAGTCTTCGTTGGGGCGCACCAGCACCAGGCGGTCGACACGGGGCAACAGGCTGTCCACGCCCTCGGTCCAGCTGGCGACGGAGAACAGCAGGTCGGGATCTTCCTGGGCGGCGTACAGCTGGTAGTTGGCGACGAAGATGTCGGTGCTGTTCTCTTCGTGGATCAGGTCCAGCGCGTGCTTCTGGGTGTCGTACTCGGCCTTGGTGGCGAGACGACGCATGCGCTCCAGGCGGGCTTGCAGCAGCGGATTGTGCACGGTGTAGGGCGCCACCTTGCCGTCCTGGTAGCAGTACAGCCCGGAGGAGATCGCGCGACCCTCGGTCGCGGCCTCCAGGCTCAGCTCGACCATCGCCGCGAGGCCGTGGCCGTCACGGTCGCCGGTCACCAGCAGGGTCTCGCGGCTGGGCACCATGAACAGCGGCCGGCCCTTGAGCGGCAGGCGCTCGAGCACGTCGGGCAGGAGGATGCGGCTGATGTCGTAGCTGTCGTTCCAGTTGCCCCGGAACAGCCCCGGCACCACCTCGACGAAGCTGTCGCCGGTGCTGTCGCGCAGGTTGGTCAGGGCGATGGCCATCCCCTCTTCGAGGGTGATGCCCCAGCTCTTGTCGGGGCCCTGCACCAGGGTGGCGGTGGACTCGGGGTGGTCGATGGCCAGCAGCACCACGGCGTCCTCGCCCATGGGCAGGTAGACCGGATCGAATTCGAGGTCGTTGCCCTCGGTGCGCAGGTGGTGCAGGCGCAGGTCCTCGATCATTCCGCGGCTGCGCACCACCGGCAACAGCAACGGTCGCGCCTCGTCCAGCGGCAACGCCAGGCTGCGCTGGTTCTCGCACAGCGCCGTGATGTAGCTCTGCAACGCCTGCCGGCGCTTGGCGCCGCGCTGCCCGCAGTATTCACGGTAGGCGTTGTGCAGGTTGAAGAAGGCGCTGTCGCCATACACCAGGCGGAATTCCCGGGGGCGGTAGGTCAGTTCGCCCTTGAAGCCGGCCTTGCGCGCAGCGGACTCGAAGAGCACGGCGAAGTCATCCGGGGAGGGCTTGCGGTTGAACAGGAAATCCAGAAATCCCATGGCGATACCAAACGATGAAAACGCGTCGCCGAACTTTAGAGGAGCGGATGCCGCCGCACCAGCGCGCCGGTGCACGGGGCGCACGCAAGATAATCCCTGAACCTTTGTTCGCCTTCCGGCACCCAACGCCATGAGTGCCATACAAAAAGGTACGGCGACCGCTGCCCCTGGCGGTCACGGCGTTGAGCCTCCGAACAAGGACACGATGATGAACACCACTTCTGATGCCTACGCAACCGCCCTGGACGTCACCGACGCTTCGGGCGTCTCCTGGAGCGCGGTATTCGCTGGCGCGGCGGCCGCCGCCGCGCTGTCCCTGATCCTCGTGCTGCTGGGCTTCGGCCTCGGCTTCGCGGCCATCTCGCCCTGGCAGCACGAGGGCATCGGTGCCGAGGGCCTGGGCTTCGCCGGCATCGCCTGGCTGGCCTTCACCCAGCTGGCCGCTGCGGGCCTCGGCGGTTACCTCGCCGGGCGCCTGAGGTTGCGCTGGAGCCGCCTGCACGGCGACGAGGTGTTCTTCCGCGACACCGCCCATGGCTTCCTCGCCTGGGCCGTCGCCACGCTGGTCACCGCCGCGCTGCTGGTGGGCACCGTCGGCAACCTGGTGGGCGGTGGCGTGCAGGCCGGTGCGGCGATCGCCGCCGGTGCCAGCGCCGGAACCGCGCCCGGCGCCAGCGACGATGCCCAGAACCCCTACGGCTACTACATCGACACGCTGTTCCGTGACGACCGGCCGGCCCCCACCGTCGACGATGCCGCCCACGGCGTGGTGGCGCGCATCTTCGTGCGCAGCCTGGCCGACGGTGGCCAGCTGAGCCCCGAGGACCACGACTACCTGGTGCGCCTGGTGGCCCAACGCACCAACCTGACCCAGGCCGAAGCCCAGGCCCGCGTCGAACAGGTCCACGCCATGGCGCAGCAGGCCGTGAACGATGCCCGCCAGGCCGCCGACGCGGCCCGCAAGGCCGGCATCCATGCCTCGCTGTGGATGTTCGTCGCCCTGCTCATCGGTGCCTTCACCGCCAGCTTCGCCGCCACCCGTGGCGGTCGCAGCCGCGACACGGTGACCGACGGCCTCGCCTACCACCGCACCGCCCCCCTTCGCTGAACGAGGAGATTGACCATGCGTTCGCTGCTGCTTTGGTTCCTGGGTGTACCGATCCCGATCATCATCCTCATCGCCCTGCTCACCTGAGCCGGGATGAAACGAAAAGGCCGCTGCTCCGGGAGGACAGCGGCCTTTGTGTTTTGTGCGTGGGGCGGGGTGTGCGCCGGATACGCCGTGGTGATGGGTTTCGCTGCGCTCTACGCCATCCTACGGTTCGCGCTTGCGGGGACGTCCTACCTCAGCTGCGCGCGTAGGCGGCGGCCTCGGCGATCTGTTCGGCGCTGGGGCGGATGCCGGTGTACAGACTCACCGGGGGCACCGAGCGGAGGTGCGCACGGCACACCCTACGGCACGAGCTCATCCTGCCGAGCCCTCAGCTCGAATCATCGCAGGCACAGCCGACGGTCCCATTCAGCGATCGGCCGGATGGTTGACCCCGTCGCTGGTGGGCACCTCGCCCAGGTCGAAGGGGTTGACCCCGTCCAGGCAGCCGACGTTGAAGCCGTACTGGTCCGGGCTGGAGCGGCGCTGGTGGTGGGTGTGGATGCCGCAGCGCGAGCAGAAGTAGTGCCGCGCGGTGCGGGTGTTGAACTGGTAGAGGCTAAGCAGTTCGGCGCCCTGCACCACACGCAGCCCGGCGAGCGGCACGCTGGCGACGATGGCGCCCTTGCGCCGGCACAGGGAACAGTCGCAGCGACGCGGGTTCACCAGCCCGTCGGGCAGGGTCAGTTCCAGCACCACCGCGCCGCAGTGGCAGCTGGCGCGGTGAAGGGGAAGGATCGGGGTGTCGCCTACCTGCTTGATCATCGGTGTGCTCCTGGAGGATGCCCTCAGCTGCGCGCGAAGGCCGCCGCTTGGGCGATCTGTTCGGCGCTGGGGCGGATGCCGGTATAGAGCACGAACTGCTCCACCGCTTGCAACACGATGACTTCGCCACCGGTGATCACCCGCTTGCCAAGGGCGCGGGCGGCGCGGATCAGCGGGGTTTCCACGGGGATGGCGACCACGTCGAAGATCACCTCGGCGGCCTCGATGGCGGCCTCGTCGAAGGCCAGCTGCCCGGCCTCGGGGCCGCCGTCCATGCCGATGGGGGTGACGTTCACCAGCAGGCGCGGGCGCAGCTCGCCCTGCTCCGCCTGCCATTCGTAGCCGCACGTCGCGGCCAGGGCCTGGCCACGGGCCTCGTTGCGTGCCACCAGGGTGCCGTTGGCGAAACCGCTGTCACGCAGGGCGAAGGCCACCGCCTTGCCCATACCGCCGCTGCCGCGCAGGGCGAAGTCCGCCTGCGGGTCGACGCCGTGGCTGCGCAGCAGGCTGGCCACCGCCAGGTAGTCGGTGTTGTAGCCCTTGAGGTGGCCGTCGTCGTTGACGAGGGTGTTGACCGACTGGATCACCGCCGCCGAGGCATCCAGCTCGTCGAGATGGGCGATGCAGGCTTCCTTGAACGGCATCGACACCGCGCAACCCCGGATGCCCAGCGCGCGGATGCCGCCGATGGCCGCCGGCAGGTCGGTGGTGGTGAAGGCCTTGTAGACGTAGTCCAGGCCCAGTTGCTCGTAGAGCGAGTTGTGGAAGCGCGTACCGAAATTGCCGGGGCGGCCCGACAGCGACATGCACAGGCGGGTGTCCTTGTTCAGGGTGCGGGGCATTGCGTGGCTCCGTTGGGGAAGGTGGGCGAGTCCGTAGGATGGGTAGAGCCCGGCGAAACCCATCGGGTGCGAGGCACCACCCCATGGGTTTCACTCCGATCTACCCATCCTACGAGGGCACTAACTCCTGGCTATCGCCGCGCTTGAGCGCGGCATAGAGCAGGCCGGTGACCAGGCTGCCGGCGACGATGGCCAGCAGGTAGGCGAGCACGTGGTTGATGGCGTTGGGGATGAGCATCACGAACAGCCCGCCGTGGGGCGCCATGAGCTTGCAGCCGAAGTACATCGACAGCGCACCGGTGAGCGCGCCGCCGGCGATGCTGGCGGGGATAACCCGCAGCGGGTCCTTGGCGGCGAAGGGGATGGCGCCCTCGGAGATGAAGCACAGCCCCAGCACCAGCGCCGCCTTGCCGGCCTCGCGCTCGCTCTGGGCGAACTTGCGCCGGGCCAGCAGGCAGGCGATGCCCAGGCCGATGGGCGGCACCATGCCGGCCGCCATAGTGGCGGCCATGGGCGCGTAGCTGTGGGAGGCCAGCAGGCCGACGGAGAAGGCGTAGGCGGCCTTGTTGATCGGCCCGCCGAGGTCGACGCACATCATCCCGCCCAGCAGCACGCCGAGGAGGATGGCGTTGGTGCTGCCCATGCCGTCGAGGAACTGGGTCAGCGCGGCGAGCATGCCGGCCACCGGCTTGCCGACCACGTAGATCATCACCAGGCCGGTGATCAGGCTGGCCAGCAGCGGGATGATGAGGATGGGTTTGAGCGCCTCCAGGCTCTGCGGCAGCCTCACCCAGCGGCTGATGGCCTTGGCCGAGTAGCCGGCGAGGAAGCCCGCGATGATGCCGCCGATGAAGCCTGCGCCCAGTGTGGCGGCCAGCAGCCCGCCGATCATCCCCGGCGCCAGGCCCGGGCGGTCGGCGATGGAATAGGCGATGTAGCCGGCCAGCAGCGGCACCATCAGCTTGAAGGCCGTGTCGCCGCCGATCTGCATCAGCGCGGCCGCCAGGGTGCCCTGCTCCTTGAAGGCCTCGATGCCGAAGACGAAGGACAGTGCGATCAGCAGGCCGCCCGCCACCACCATCGGCAGCATGAACGACACACCGGTGAGCAGGTGCTTGTACACGCCTTTCGCTTCGCCCTGGCCCTCGGCCTGGGTGCTGCCGGGCTTGCCGGCCTGCTGCACCTGGGCATCGGCCAGGGCCTTGCGCAGGGTGGCGTCGGCCTGCTTGAGGGCGACGCCGGTGCCGCAGCGGTAGACGCGCTTGCCGGCGAAGCGGGCGGTGTCCACCTCGATATCGGTGGCCAGCAACACCACGTCAGCGGCGGCGATGGCCTCCGTCGACAGCGGGTCGCGGGCGCCCACCGAGCCCTGGGTTTCCACCTGCAGTTCCATGCCCAGGCGCGCGGCGGCCTGCTTCAGCGCCTCGGCGGCCATGAAGGTGTGGGCGACGCCGGTGGGGCAGGCGGTGACGGCCACCAGGCGCGGTCGCTCACTGGCCACGGCCGCTGCCGGCGCGGTGTCCTGCACCTGCGCTTCGCGCTCGGCACGCTGGAGGAAGGCTTGCGGCTCGTGCAGGGCCTCGGCCGGCGTCGCCAGGTACAGGCGCTTGCCGGCGAAACGCGCGAGGTCCAGCGGGCCGGTCTTCACCACCAGCACCCAGTCGGCATCGGCCACGGCCTCGGCGGACAGGGGCTCGCCGCCGGGCATTTCCACCCCGGGTGTCCAGCCCAGGCGGCGGGCGGCGGCCTCCAGCAGGCGCGCGCTGATCAGGCTGCTGACCGCGCCATTGGGGCAGGCGGTGACAAGGACGAATCTCATCGGGGAACCTCGTGTCGTTCTTCTGCGGGCTGCACGACGACGCCGCTTTCCAGCGACGCCAGTTGCGCCCGGTCATTGATGCCGAAACCGATCTGGGTCACCGCCTGGGCGGCGATGGCGGTGGCATGGGCCAGGGTGCGCTCGGCGGGCCAGCCGGCCAGCAGGCCGTGGACCATGCCCGCCAGCAGCGAATCGCCGGCGCCTACGGTGCTGGCCACCTTCACCCTGGGCGGGCGCGCCTGCAGGGCCTGCCCCCGGTTGAACCAGCGCACGCCCTCGGCGCCCATGGACAGCACCAGGTGCTCGATGCCGGCGGCCTGCAGGCGCGCGGCCTCCTCGGCCTGTTCGGCCAACTCGTCGAGGGGGCGGCCACAGGCGTCGGCCAGCTCCTCGGCGTTGGGCTTGACCAGCCAGGGCGCGCTGGCGAGCCCGGCGCGCAGGGCCGCCCCGCTGCTGTCCAGCGCCACCCGTGCGCCCAGCCCATGCAGGCGCTGCAGCAGCGTGGCGAACCAGTCGGCGTCCACGCCCCGTGGCAGGCTGCCGGCCACCACCACCAGGTCGTGCCCGGGCACCAGGGCGTCGAGGCGGCGCAGCAGTTCGTCCCGCGCGGCGGCGTCCACGTCCGGGCCGGGGCCGTTGATGTCGGTGATGCGGCCGTCGTCTTCGGCCAGCTTGAGGTTGCTGCGGGTCTCGCCCTCGACACGGACGAAGGCATCGTGGAAACCGCGCCGGGCGAACAGCGCCTCGAAGGGCTGGGCATTGCCGGCGCCGAGGAAGCCGCTGACGCTGAGGGAGTGGCCCAGGTCGGCCAGCACCTGGGCGACGTTGAGGCCCTTGCCGGCGGCGTGGCTGACAAGCGCCTGGCCGCGATTCACCGCGCCGGGCTCAAGACGCGGCAGGCGCAGGGTGAGGTCCAGCGCCGGGTTGAGGGTGAGCGTGAGGATGCGCGCCATCAGAATTTCTCCGCCAGGGCCCGCACCGCTTCGGCGCTTTCCGCCGCCAGCGCCACGCCCGCCAGTTCCTGGGCGTCGGCCAGGCTGAGCTCGCGGATGCGCGCCTTGACCTCGGGCACGCTGCGTGCCGCGACGCTGAGCTCGTCCACCCCCAGCCCCACCAGCAGCGGCACCGCCAGCGGGTCGGCGGCCAGTTCGCCGCACACGCCCACCCATTTGCCCCGCGCGTGGGCGGCGCGCACGGTGAGTTCGATCAGTTGCAGCACGGCCGGGTGCAGGCCATCGGCCTGGGCCGAGAGCGTCGGGTGGCCACGGTCGATGGCCAGGGCGTACTGGGTCAGGTCATTGGTGCCGATGCTGAAGAAGTCCACCTCGCGCGCCAGCACCGGCGCCAGCAACGCGGCGGACGGCACCTCGACCATGATCCCCAGCTGCAGGTCGGCCTGGGGGATCTCCTCGGCCAGGCGCAGGGCCATGTCGCGGGCCTGGCGCCACTCGCCGACGCTGCCGACCATGGGGAACATGATGCGCAGCGGCCGGCCTTCGGAGGCACGCAGCAAGGCGCGCAACTGGGTTTCCATCACCTTGGGCCGCTGCAGGGTCAGGCGCACGCCACGCAGGCCGAGGAAGGGGTTCTCCTCGTGGGCGATGGGCCAATAGGGCAAGGGCTTGTCGCCGCCCACATCGAGGGTGCGCGCCACCAGCGGGCGGCCGTCGAGGGCGTCGAACACCTTGCGGTAGTCGGCCTCTTGGGTCGCCAGGTCGGGCGCCTGGGAATGGGCCATGAAGATGAATTCGGTGCGCAGCAGGCCGACGCCCTCGGCGCCCTGCTCCACCGCCGCCACGGCGCCGGCGGCGTCGCCCAGGTTGGCGCAGACCTCGACGCTGTGGCCGTCACGGGTCCGGGCCGGCTCCAGCTTGTGCGCCTCGGCCTCGCGCAGCAGGCGCTCGCGGTCCTGGTGCTCGGCACGGGCGCGCTCCAGCAGCGCCTGTTCGGGTGCCACCACCAGGCGCCCACGGCCGCCGTCCAGCAGCAGCGGCGTGCCCGGCTCCAGGGCCAGCACCCCGGCACCGGCGCCGACCAGGGCGGGAATGCCAAGGGCACGGGCGACGATGGCGCTGTGGGAGGTGGCGCCGCCGCGTGCGGTGAGGATGCCGGCCACGCGGGTACGGTCCAGCCGCGCGACGTCGGAGGGCGCCATTTCGTCCAACACCAGCACGTAGGGGCGTTCGGGCTCGGCCTGCTCCTCGACGCCGCAGAGCTTGGCCAGTACGCGGCGGCCGACGTCGCGCAGGTCGGCGGCGCGCTCGGCCAGCAGCGCATCCTGCAGGGATTCCTGCTGGGCGGCGGCGGCGGCGATCACGCCGGCCCAGGCGGCAGCGGCACTTTCGCCGCGTTGCAGCCGGGCCTCCACCTCATCGCCCAGGCCCGGATCGGCGAGCATTTCCAGGTGGGTGACGAAGATTTCGCGGATGGCCTTCACCTCGCTGCGCTGCACCAGCACCTCGATCTCCGCGCGCACCTGGGCCAGTGCCTGGTGCAGCTGCTTGCGCTCGCTGGCGGGCGTCTCGCCCCGGGCGGGGTAGTCGAACGCCCGCACCACCCGCACATGGGCCGGGCCGATGGCGATGCCGGGCGCGGCTGGCACGGCGTTGAGCAGGCTGCCGGGCGGCGGCGCGGCGGGGGCGGCTTCCGGCTGCTCGGCTTCGGGCTGTTCGGGGGCACCGTCCGCCAGGGGCTCCACCTCCTCGCCCAGGCCCTGCTCCACCGCCTGGCGCAGCACCGGCAGGGCCAGGTCGGCGATGCCCGGCTCGGCCAGCAGCTCCAGCACCTGGCCGCGGCGGATGCCCAGGCCCAGCAGTTTGCTCAGGCTGCGCGCGCTGACAGCCGGCAGGCCGCTGTCGGCGACGCGCACGCGGACCTCCCCGGCGAAGCCCTTGGCCAGCTGTGCCAGCTCCTTGGCCGGGCGGGCATGCAGGCCGTGGGCGTTGGCCAGGGGCACGCGCAGGCTCGGCCAGTCGGCCGTGGCGTCGCCCGCCAGGGTCTCCAGCACCCGGCGGCGATCGGCGGCACGGGCCAGCTCGGCGCCACGGCCTTCGATCAGCAGCGCGCAGAGACGCTCCAGCAGCGCCACATGGGCATCGCCCCGGCTGGCGAGGCAGAACAGCCCGGCCAGGGGCTGGCCCTCATGGCGCAGGGGCGTGCGCGGCGCCACGAAGGCGAGCCCGGGGCGGCTCACCGCCTGATCGCTGTCCAGCCACCAAAGGCCTTCGCCCAGGGGCAGCGCTTCGCCCTGCAACAGCTGGTTGGCGTAACCCTTGTCGACACAGCCGGCGCGACGCAGCAGGCGCGCGCCTTCCAGGGCCAGTTCGTCGAAGTCTTCGGCGGTGCTGCCCAGCGCCACCAGTTGCTCATCCAGCGCCAGCTCGCCAGGGCCACCCTGGAGCAGCGCGATGATGGCATCGGCGGATTCGGCGCGGCGCAGTGCGTCCCCCAGGTCGCCTTCGCCCAGGGCGCGGGTGAGCAGTTGCAGCAGGCGCAGGTGCTCGTCGGATTTCGCGGCGATGCCGATGGCCAGGTACACGCGCTGGCCATCGCCCCAGTCCACCCCGTCGGGAAAGTGCAGCAGGCGCACGCCGGTGGCATGGACCATATGCCGGGTTTCCGGCGTGCCGTGGGGAATGGCCAGGCCCTGGCCCAGGTAGGTGGAGCCCTGCGCTTCACGCGCTTGCAGCGCGGCCAGGTAGCCCTCGGCGGCGAGCCCATCCCCAACCAGCCGGTCGGCCACCCGTTGCAGGGCGGCGCCCTTGTCCGCCGCCGCCAGGCCCATGGACACCAATGCCGGGGTGAGTTCGAGCATGCCGTTTCCTCCACGCGGGCCTTCAGGCCCTGTTGTCGTTGTGCGATGAATCTTCAGCTTAGGCGCTGCCCAACCCTTGGCAGAGGGTGGTTGCTATCTGGACAAAAGCCGTGCTGAATCGTTTCACTAATCCAGGGCGGCACGTTACTCGATATTCTTCGCCGCTTGAAGCCCGACCGATGAAACGCGCACCCCACGAGGAGTCGCCCCTTGAAACTCAGTGACATCGCCCGGCTGGCCGGGGTTTCGGTCACCACCGCCAGCTACGTGGTCAACGGCAAGGCCGAGGAGAAACGCATCTCCCCCGCCACCGTGGAGCGGGTGCGCGCGGTGGTCGATGCCCACGGCTACCGCCCCGATCCCCATGCCGCCGGCTTGCGCCGTGGGCAGACCCGCACCCTGGCCTTCATCCTCCCGGACCTGGAGAACCCCAGCTACGCGCGCCTGGCCAAGCTGCTGGAGCAGCAGGCGCGGGCGCGGGGCTACCAGTTGCTGATCGCCAGCTCCGACGACGAGCCGCAGAGCGAGCGCCAGTTGCTGGAGCTCTTCAGCGCGCGGCGTTGCGATGCGCTGATCGTCGCCAGCTGCCTGCCGCCCCAGGACCCGGGCCTGGGCGCGTTGCTGGACGCCGGGCTGCCGGTGATCGCCGTCGACCGCGAGCTGGACCCGGCGCGCTTCTGCTCGGTGGTGAGCGATGACCACCAGGCCGCCCACTTGCTCACCCGCAGCCTGCTGAACCCGCTGCCGCGCCAGGTGGCGCTGCTCGGCGCGCGGCCGGAGCTGCCCATCAGCCGCGACCGCGAGGCGGGCTTCCGAGCCGCGCTGGCCGGCTTTGGCGGCGAGACACTCGTGCAATGCGGCGCCGAATTCAGCCGTGAGTGCGGGCGGCGCATGATGCAGGAACTGCTGGAGCGCCAGGGCCGCCTGCCGGATGCACTGGTGACCACCGCCTACGTGCTGCTGGCCGGCGTGCTGGATGTGCTGCGCGAGAACGGCGCCTGGCCGCAGCACCTGCAGCTCGGCACCTTCGGCGACACCCAGTTGCTGGACTTCCTGCCGCTGCCGGTGAACTCCATGCGCCAGCAGCACGAGCTGATCGCCGAGCAGGTGCTGGATCGGGCGCTGCAGGCCATCGCCGGGGACTACCAGCCAGGGGTGCTGGCGATACCGCGACGGTTGCAGGTGCGGCGCGGAAACTGAAGGACGCATCGCGTTACCCGGTGTGGTGTCGCGGGGCTCATCCGCCCTGCACGATTGCCGTAGCCCGGGCTTCAGCCCGGGACGGGGCCATCGCGAATGAATTCGCACACAAGAAACCGCCCACCGTGGTACGACCTCGTAGGGGCGACGTAGGGGCGACTTCAGTCGCCAAGCAGGCCGCAGGACTGCCTTGACTCCGCGCTTCCCGACCACACCGCCGGTGGATGAAAAGAGCGTCATCCACCCTACGCCCGGACCACCTCCCGAGGTTGGCGTCGCAGCGGGCTCTCCTTGTGGGAGCGGCTTCAGCCGCGAAGACCCGCAGCCGGCACGTGGCTGCGGCTGCCCAAACGCCCCATCGCGAATGAATTCGCTCCCACAAGAAATCCCCTTGGCACGACCTTGTAGGGGCGACGTAGGGGCGACTTCAGTCGCCAAACAGACCGCAGGGCTGCCCCAACTCGGTGTCACAAACCAACACCGCTGGTGGATGAAAAAAGCGTCATCCACCCTACGCACGGATCTGCTCCGGAGGTTGGCGCCGAGCGTTGCGAAGCCCAACGCAGCGATGCTCGGCGGCTGACTATGGGTCTTCGAGGTAGAGGGTGACGCTGACGTGGAAGCGGTCGATGCGCGCCCAGTCCTTCTCCAGGGTTTCCCCTGAGCTCATGCGGATTTCGTAGGGCCGGCCGCTGGCGTGGGGCGCGCTGGCGGGCCGGGTGTCCCAGCCGCAACACATGAAGCGCAGCGGCTGCAGGCCGAAGCGCTGGTGCAGCAACTTTTCAACGCCATGGGCCTGGGGGCCGGGCACCAGGTACTCGGCCACCAGCTGGCGCAGCTGGCCACCCTCCTCCAGCTTGCAGCCCTCGAAGTGCAGCCCGGGCGACTCGACCCCGAGCTGTTCGAGGAAGTCCCCGCAGGCCGGTTCCGCCGCGTGTGCGGTGCCGGCCAGGAGCAGCAGCGCGAGGATCGGGGCCAGGCGCATCAGAAGATGTAGTCGGTGCTGATGAAGCTGGATTCGCGATTGCGGATGATCTCGCTGATCAGCGTCTTGTTGTCTTCCTGGAAGCGCGTGGCCACCAGGGTGCGGATGGAGAAGGTGCGCAGCGCGTCATGCACGGACAGGGTGCCCTCGGCGGAGTTCTTGCGCCCGTTGAAGGGGAAGGTGTCCGGCCCGCGCTGGCACTGGGCGTTGATGTTGATGCGCCCCACCTGATTGGCGAAGGCGTCCACCAGGCGGCCGACCTCGGCGGGGTCGTTGCCGAAGATCGACAGCTGCTGGCCGTAGTCGGAATCCAGCACATAGTCGATGGCGACCTGCACGTCGCGGTAGGGCACCACCGGCACCAGCGGGCCGAACTGCTCTTCCTGGTAGATGCGCATGTCCGGGCTCACCGGGCACAGCAGCGCCGGGTAGAAGAAGCTCTCGCGGCTCTGGCCGCCGCCGTCGTTGACCACCTGGGCGCCCTTGGCGGTGGCGTCCTGCAGCAGGGTGGCGAGGTAGTCGACCTTGCCCGGTTCCGGCAGCGGTGTCAGCGCCACGCCGTCTTCCCAGGGCATGCCCGGCTTGAGCGCGGCAAGCTTGGCGCTGAAGCGCGCGAGGAAGG
Source organism: Pseudomonas sp. 57B-090624 (assembly GCF_003234055.1). Classification (NCBI taxonomy): domain Bacteria; kingdom Pseudomonadati; phylum Pseudomonadota; class Gammaproteobacteria; order Pseudomonadales; family Pseudomonadaceae; genus Pseudomonas; species Pseudomonas sp. 57B-090624. The sequence goes on along the minus strand of NZ_QKRU01000006.1, from coordinate 38,140 downwards.
GTTCGAGCACGTCCTCGTGGACGAAGAGGATCTTCAGCGCGGTGCAGCGCTGGCCGTTGAACGACAGCGCACCGGTGACGGCCTCGTTGACGGCGTTGTCCAGGTCCACCTGCGGCAGGACGATGCCGGGGTTCTTGGCGTCCAGCCCCAGGGCGGCGCGCAGGCGGTGCGGGCGCGGGTGCAGCTTCTTCAGGTCGCTGGCGCCCTTGTTGGTGCCGATGAAGGCGAAGACGTCGACCTTGCCGCTGGCCATCAGCGCGCTGACGGTCTCGCGGCCACGGCCATAGATGATGTTGATGACGCCGGCCGGGAAGCTGTCGCGGAAGGCTTCCAGCAGCGGGCGCATGAGCAGCACGCCGAACTTGGCCGGCTTGAAGACCACGGTGTTGCCCATGATCAGCGCCGGGATCAGCGTGGTGAAGGTCTCGTTCAGCGGGTAGTTGTAGGGGCCCATGCACAGCGCCACGCCCAGGGGCACGCGGCGGATCTGGCCGAGGGTGCCCTGCTCCAGTTCGAAGCGGCTGGAGCGGCGATCGAGCTCCTTCAGGGCGTTGATGGTGTCGACCATGTAGTCGCAGGTGCGGTCGAACTCCTTTTCGGAATCCTTGAGGTTCTTGCCGATCTCCCACATCAGCAGGCGCACCACCTCGTGGCGCCGCTCGCGCATGCGCGCCAGGAACAGCTCGACATGGTGGATGCGCTCGCCTACACGCAGGTTGGGCCAGGCGCCCTGGCCGTTGTCGTAGGCACGCACGGCGGCGTCGAGCGCCTGCAGCGCGGCATCGGCATCGAGCAGCGGCGTGCTGCCGAGGATGACCTGTTCCTCGCCCCGCTCGCCCTTGAGGAAGATCGGGCTGCGCACCGTGGCCAGCGGGCCGTCCCAGCGACGCAGCTCGCCGTCCACCAGGTATTCGCGCTGTTCCACCGGCGCGCCGAGGCGCCAGGCTTCGGGGATGTCGTCGGCGTGGGGGAACAGGGTTTCGGGGGCGAAACGGGACATGGGGCGATCCTCGCTGGGGTCTGTGTTGCTTGTTGGGGGCGTCGCTGCACTGTGCTTTTCAGTGGGTTCCGCTCGTTCAGTGGGTTCCCGCGTTCGCGGGAATGACGGTGGACACCACCGACACCCGCGCGAAACGCGGCATCACTGCAGCAGCCTGAGCGCTTCGGCGGTGGTGGCTTCGATGCGCGCCCAGTCGCCGGCGCGCACCCAGGCGCTTTCCATCATCCAGGTGCCGCCCACGCACATGACGTTGGGCAGGGCCATGTAATTACGCACGTTGTCCGGCTTGACGCCGCCCGTGGGGCAGAAGCGGATGCCCGGGAAGGGCCCGGCGAATGCCTTGAGGGCCGCCGCACCGCCCACCACTTCCGCCGGGAACAGCTTGAAGCGCCGGTAGCCGCGGGCGTGGCCGAGCATGATTTCCGAGGCGCTGCCGACACCCGGCAGCAGCGGCAACGGGCTTTGCCGGCCGGCATCCAGCAGCTCGGCGGTGCAGCCGGGGGTGACGATGAACTGCGCGCCTGCGGCCTCGGCGTCGGCGAGCATCTGTTCATCCAGCACGGTGCCGGCACCGATCAGCAGGTCCGGGCGCTGTTCACGCAGCAGGCGGATCGCGGTGAGGCCGTGCTCGGATCGCAGGGTGATTTCCAGGGCGCGCAGGCCGCCGGCGGCCAGGGCATCGGCCAGGGGCAGGATGTGTTCCTCGCGCTCGATGGTGATCACCGGGAGGATGCGGGCTTCGGCGCAGAGCCGGTCGATCATCTCGACCTTCTCGGCCATGCTCGGCACGCTGCGCGCTGGGGAGGGATTCGCGGTCATGACAGGTCCTTCGGGCTCAGGGGCACCAGTAGATCTCGAGGGGCTGGCGCAGGAAGGCGCGGATGGGCATCGCCGCCACGTCTTCACCGGCCAGCGCGGCGGCCAGGGTGTCGAGCTTGGCCTGGCCCTGCACCGCCAGCAGCGTGAGGCGCGCGCCGGCCAGCAGCGGCAACGGCATGGACAGGCGCTGGCGCGGCACGCTCGGCGCCTGCATGGGCACGCAGCGCCGGGTGCAGGCGTGGCTCAAGGCGTCGTCCAGGCCGGGGCTCCTGGGGAACAGCGAGGCAGTGTGGCCGTCCTCGCCCATGCCCAGCACCAGCACGTCGATGGGCTGCGGCAACTCGGCAAGCGCGGCATCGGCCAGGCGCGCCGCCTCGTCCAGGCTGGCGGCGGAGTGATAGAGACCGATGAAGCGTGCCTTGGCCGCCGGGCCGCGCAGCAGGTGGCGACGCACCAGGCCTTCGTTGCTGTCGGCGTGGCCCACCGGCACCCAGCGCTCGTCGGCGAGGCTGACGGCGACGCGGGACCAGTCCAGCTCCTGGGCGGACAACCGCTCGAGGAAGGCGATGGGGCTGCGCCCGCCGGAAACCACCAGGGAGGCCACGCCGTGGGATTCGATGGCCGAGCGCAAGGCGCCGGCCACGTGCAGGGCCAGTTCGCCGGCCAGTTGTTCGGGGCTGCCGAGGCTGACCCCGGTGACCTGCGTGGGCAGGTCGAGATTACAGATCGCCATACCAGCTCCTGCCGTCACGGGTGATCAATGCGATGGATGCGACCGGCCCCCAGGTGCCGGCCGCGTAGGGTTTGGGGGAGTCGCCCAGTTGCTTCCAGCCGTCGATCAGCTGGTCGCACCATTGCCAGGCGTACTCGATTTCGTCCTTGCGCACGAAGAGGTTCTGGTTGCCCTGCATCACCTCCAGCAGGAGGCGTTCGTAGGCATCGGGGATCCGCGCGCTGCGGTAGGTGTCGGAGAAGCTCAGCTGCAGCGGGCCGCTGCGTAGCTGCATGCCCTTGTCCAGGCCCTGGTCCTTGGTCATCACCTGCAGGGAAATGCCCTCGTCGGGCTGCAGGCGGATGATCAGCCGGTTGCTGATCAGCGGGCGCTGCTCGGGGGCGAAGATGTAGTGCGGCGGCTCCTTGAAGTGGATGACGATCTGCGACAGCTTCTGCGGCATGCGCTTGCCGGTGCGCAGGTAGAAGGGCACGCCGTTCCAGCGCCAGTTGCGGATGTCGGCACGCAGGGCGACGAAGGTCTCGGTGTCGCTCTGGGTGTTGGAGTTCTCCTCTTCCAGGTAGCCCGGCACCGCCTTGCCCTGGCTGCTGCCGGCGATGTACTGGCCGCGTACCACCTGCTGCGCCACTTGGGCAGCGGTGATGGGCGCCAGGGCCTTGAGCACCTTGACCTTCTCGTCACGGATGCTGTCGGCGGAAAGGTCGCTGGGCGGGTCCATGGCGATCAGGCAGAGCAGCTGCAGCAGGTGGTTCTGGATCATGTCGCGCAACTGGCCGGCTTCGTCGAAGTAGCCCCAGCGGCCCTCGATGCCCACCTGTTCGGCCACGGTGATTTCCACGTGGGAGATGTGGTGCTGGTTCCACTGGGTTTCGAACAGGCTGTTGGCGAAGCGCAGGGCGATGAGGTTCTGCACCGTCTCCTTGCCCAGGTAGTGGTCGATCCGGTAGATGCGGTTCTCGGGGAAATGCACGGCCACCGCGTCGTTGACCCGGCGCGAGGATTCGAGGTCGTGGCCGATGGGTTTCTCCAGCACCACGCGGGTGTGGCGGGCGCGCTCGACGCGGGCCAGGCCCTCGCAGATGGTGCCATAGACCGAAGCCGGCGTGGCGAAGTAGGCGATCAGCCGTTCCTCGGGGCCGACGCGCTCGGCCAGCACCTGGTAGCCCTCGGCGTGGAGGAAGTCCATGGGCAGGTAGCTCAGCCGCGCCATGAAGCGCTGCAGCACGGCTGCGTCGATCTCCCGCTCCGGCACGTAGCCACGCAGGTGTTCCTCGATGGATACGAGGCGGGCGCCGCCCTCCTCGCTTTCGCGGGCCAGGGCGAGGATGCGCGTGTCGCCATGCAGCAGGCCGGCGCGGTCCAGTTGGTAGAGCGCCGGGAACAGCTTGCGCAAGGCCAGGTCGCCGAGGGCGCCGAACAGGGCGAAGGTGCAGGGTTCTACGGATAAGGAAGCCATAATGATTGTTCTTTTACGAGGTTGAACTAGAAATACACGGTGATAATGGCCATATCAAGAATAAATGTAGTAATAAGAACAACATTTTGTCACCCTCCTGTTACCTCTGGCTCTGGCCGGTGCCCCTCATTACGATAGGCCACCGATTTTGCAGGCCCCTTGCAAGGAACCTACATGGACCGCGTACGCAATCTTCTGGAGCAGATCCAGGGACGACTCGAAGACCTCAACAAGGCCGAACGCAAGGTCGCCGAAGTCATTCTCCAGGACCCACAGCAGGCGACGCGCTTCAGCATCGCCGCCCTCGCCCAGGCCGCCAGCGTCAGCGAGCCGACGGTGAACCGCTTCTGCCGCTCCTTCGGCGTCAACGGTTACCCGGAGCTGAAGATGCAGCTGGCGCAGAGCCTGGCCAGCGGCGCCGCCTACGTCAGCCGCGCGGTAGAGGCGGACGACGGCCCCGAGGCCTACACGCGCAAGATCTTCGGCAGCGCCATCGCCTCCCTGGACAGCGCCTGCAACGCCCTCGACCCACAGTTGATCAGCCGCGCCGTGGACCTGCTGATCCAGGCCCGGCAGATCCATTTCTTTGGCCTGGGTGCCTCGGCACCGGTGGCCCTGGACGCCCAGCACAAGTTCTTCCGCTTCAACCTCGCCGTGTCGGCCCATGCCGATGTGCTGATGCAGCGCATGCTGGCTTCGGTAGCCCACACCGGCGACCTGTTCGTGATCATTTCCTACACCGGCCGCACCCGCGAGCTGGTGGAAGTGGCGCGCCTGGCGCGGCAGAACGGCGCCTCGGTGCTCGGCCTGACCGCCGCCGGCTCGCCGCTGGCCCGCGCCAGCACCCTGAGCCTGGACATCCCCCTGCCGGAGGACACCGACATCTACATGCCGATGACCTCGCGCATCATCCAGCTCACCGTGCTCGACGTGCTGGCCACCGGCGTGACCCTGCGCCGCGGCGTCGACTTCCAGCCGCACCTGCGCAAGATCAAGGAAAGCCTCAACGCCAGCCGCTACCCATCGGACGAAGAGCCGGGCTGAGGCCCTTTAAAAGGCAGACCCAGGGTGGCGGGATTGATTCGGGGCCGGTGGTCGGGGGATGGCGCGTTCGCGAGTAAACATCCACGTTCCTGGAGCATGGCGTTGCTTTTGCCCCCCAGGAGTGAGCACAGCCAGGCCTCGGAGCATGCAGCCGCCGTTCACTCCGGACGTAGGGTGTGCTGCGCGCACCTCGGACTCGCCGGAAGCACCGAGCGGAGGTGCGCACGGCACACCCTACGGCACGCGTTCATCCTGTCGAGTTTCGTAGCCCGGGAATGCCCGCTCCCGGGCTGAAGCCCGGGCTACCTGCCGATTCACTCCACCCTTGCTCGCAGTTGGATGCGCGCTTCTTCCCCGGGCGCGAGGACCTGGCTGCCGGTGCCGCAGGCGGCGGCTTCGATGCTGGCGAAGCCGAGGCCTTCCTTCCAACCAACGTCGGCCAGGGGGCGGCCGCCGGGGTGCCAGACCACGGTATTGGGCGAGCCGCCGGTGTCGATGCGCAAACGGCGCTGCCAGCCAGCGTCCTGCAGGTGCAGCGGGCCGGTGTGGTCGAAGACGCGGTGGCAGCCTTCCATCGGCCGCAATTCGCCCTGCTGAGTGAAGCGCTGGCGGTTGAGCAGGTCCTGCCCGCTGGCACCCTCCAGCCCCAGCACGGCGACCCGGGCGATGTCGCTGATGCGCCAATAGGCATGCAGCGCCTGGCTGAGCACGCAGGGTTCCTGGTCGCCATGGCGGGTGGTCAGGGTCAGCGCCAGTTCATCGCCCAGCTCCGCCTGCAGCTCCACCTCCCAGTCATGCAGGGCCAGGCGCCAGCGCAGGCGCACGCCGGCGTCCGAGCTTTCGCGCTCCTGCAGGCGCCAGTCGGTGAGGCGTGCCCAGCCGTGGTGGGGCCAGCCGCTTTCCTGCGGGTGGCGACCGAACCAGGGCCAGCACACCGGCACGCCGCCGCGTATGGCGCCGAGCCTGGGCCAGCGCGCGGCGCACCAGAGCAGCGGGCGTTCGCCGCGCGGCTGGAAGTGCAGCAGCTGGCCGCCCTGGCGGGCGAAGATGGCGCGGCAGCGCGGGTGATCGATCAGCAGCAGCTCGCGCCCCTGCTCGCTGCCCCAGCGGAAGACCTGGCGCACACCGGGGACGAAGAGCCCGGCGAGCGGATGCTCCACGGGCTCGGTCGCCAGTTCCAGGCCATGGCGGCGCGGTTCGCCACGACTCATCGCAGGGCCGCGCCGCGCAGGCTCACTTCCACCAGTACTCGATCTGCACGCCGACGTTGGAGCCGTGCAGGTCGGTGCCGTAGGCGCCGGTGTCGGAGAGCGCCGAGCCGGCCGCCAGCAGGCTGGCCGAACGCTGCGCCGCTTCGTTCCAGCTGGCGTAGGTGTAGTAGAGGCGGATTTCCGGGCGCTCCCAGAAGCCCGGGCCGGCAGGCGACCAGGTAGGGGCGATGGTGAACTTGGTCAGCTTGCGGGTGCCGCCGGGGGCTTCCACCTGGTCGCGACCCAGCTCGGTGACCAGCTTGAACTGCTCGGTGATGGCGTAGACCGGGCGCACGCCGACCGACAGCCAGTTCTGGTCGGCGCCGTCGGGGCGCTTGTCCTTCTGGTAGACGACCTCGAACTGGCCACCGAAGCGCGGGGTGATTTGCCAGTCGAAGAACTCCACGGCGCGCCAGCTGGAGGCGCTGTTGTCCAGGGTCGGGTCGCCGGTGTAGCCCAGGCCGGTGCCCGGGCCGCGGCCGTATTGCAGGGCGAAGGTGTTGGCGCCGCCGGCGAAGGGCTTCTGCTTGTGCTGCGCGGTCACCGCCCAGCCACTGTGGGCGTCGGTGCTGTCGGGCTTGTCGATGTAGCTGAAGCCCACTTCCATCTCGCCGCCGGGGTTGGTCTGGAAGCCGCCGACGTTGAAGTCGTGGCGGTTGATGTAGGGCTTCTGGTCGTAGTTGTCCTTGCGCGAGAAGACGTAGCTGTACTTCAGGTCGCCGATGGCCACTTCGTCGAAGCCGAAGCCGGTGGCGCTCTGGTTCCAGTAGTAGAAGTCGGAGATGTGGATGTCGTTACGCTTGTAGAAACGACGCCCCGCCCAGAAGGAGCCGCCATTGAGCGCGGGCATGTTGCTCCACTCGGCGTACATCTGGTTCATCCGCGCGAAGCCGTAGTCGCCGGTGAACTTGGGCGTATGGCCGTACTGGTTGTACAGCTGGGCCATGCCTTCGAGGCTGATCACCGAACCGTCGTCGAGCTTGAACACGTCCTGGCGCAGGTCCAGCTCGATGTACTGCTCGCACTCGTTGCCGAGGCGGTACTTGGACTGCGCCCCCGGCAGCTGGAAGCACGACTGGGTGCCGCCGTCGGTGGAGCTGCCGGCGCCACTGCGCATGTAGCCGGTGAATTCCAGTGCATTGGCCGCTCCGGGCAGCGCCAGCATGGCGCAGGGCAGCATCCACCAACTCTTCTTCACGTTCATATCCACTCCAGTTTTTATTGTTGTATTGCCTTGGATATCAGGGCCGTCCCTGGGCTCGGATGGCAGCCGGGGCGGCCTTCCTTTCAACGCCCCTTGAACTGCGCGACATTGCCCGCGCGCTCAACGGTTCGTGACTTTCCCAGCCCACCCAGCCGTTCACCGCTCTGCGCGTCGAAGAGCAATACCTTGCTGGGATCGAAATACAGCGAGAGGGTTTCACCTATCTGCGGCGCGGCGTCCGGCGCCAGGCGGCAGCAGACCTTGGTCTGGTTGAGGCTGGTGAACACCAGGGTGTCGGGGCCGGTGGGCTCGGTGACTTCGATCTCGGCGCGGATGCTCGGCAGGCTGGCGTCGGCCGGCGCGCTGGCGAGGATCTGCTCGGGGCGCACGCCGAGAATCACCTCGCGCCCTTCGATGCCCTCCCCCAGCTCGCCCAGGGGCAGCTCGCAGCGGGCCTGGCCGCTGTCCAGCAGGGCCCACAGCTGGCCGTCGCGGCGCTGCAGGCGCAGGGGGATGAAGTTCATCGGCGGCGAGCCCATGAAGCCGGCGACGAAGAGATTGGCCGGGTCGTTGTAGATCTGCTGCGGGGTGCCGAACTGCTGGATGACACCGTCCTTCATCACCGCCACCTTGTCGCCCAGGGTCATGGCCTCGATCTGGTCGTGGGTGACGTAGACGGTGGTGGTCTTGAGGCGCTGGTGCATGAGCTTGATTTCGGTGCGCATCTCCACCCGCAGCTTGGCGTCGAGGTTGGAGAGCGGCTCGTCGAACAGGTAGATCTTCGGCCGCCGCGCCAGGGCCCGGCCCATGGCCACGCGCTGCTGCTGGCCGCCGGAGAGCTGGCCGGGCTTGCGTTCGAGCAGGTGCTCGATCTGCAGCAGCTTGGCCACGCGACTGACTTCGGCCTCGATCTCGGCGGCAGGCAGCTTGCGGATCTTCAGGCCGAAGGCGATGTTCTGGCGCACGCTCATGGTCGGGTACAGGGCGTAGGACTGGAACACCATGGCGATGTCGCGGTCCTTGGGGCTCATGCCGCTGATGTCGGCGCCGTCGACGAGGATGGCGCCACCGGTGATGTCTTCCAGCCCGGCGATGCAGTTCATCAGGGTGGATTTGCCGCAGCCCGAGGGGCCGACGAGGATCAGGAATTCGCCCGAGTCGATGGACAGTTCGATGTCCCGGAGGGTGTCGGCCAGGCCGCTGCCGTAGCGTTTGTTGACGTTGCGCAGTTCGAGGGTTGCCATATCAATCTCCACAAATGAGTAGCGTCGCGGGCACGCGCAACGGCGTTCAGCCCTTGACCGCGCCGGCGGTCAAACCCCGGAGGAAGTACTTGCCGGCGAATACGTAGACGAGCAGGGTCGGCAGGCCGGCGATCATCGCGGCGGCCATGTCGACGTTGTATTCCTTGGCCCCGGTGCTGGTGTTGACCAGGTTGTTGAGGGCCACGGTGATGGGCTGGCTGTCGCCGCTGGCGAACACCACGCCAAAGAGGAAGTCGTTCCAGATCTGGGTGAACTGCCAGATCAGGCAGACCATGACGGTGGGCACCGACATGGGCAGCAGGATGCGCCCGAAGATGGTGAAGAACCCTGCGCCGTCGAGCCGCGCCGCACGCACCAGGGCATCGGGGATGCTGACGTAGAAGTTGCGGAAGAACAGCGTGGTGAAGGCCAGGCCGTAGACCACGTGCACCAGCACCAGGCCGGCGGTGGTGTTGGCCAGGCCGAACTTGCCGAGGGTGAAGGACGCCGGCAGCAGCACCACCTGGAACGGCAGGAAGCAGCCGAACAGCAGCGCGCCGAAGAACAGCTGCGAGCCCCGGAAGCGCCACATGGACAGCACATAGCCGTTGAGCGCACCGAGCAGCGTGGAGATCAGCACCGCCGGCACGGTGATCATCACCGAGTTCCAGAAGTAGCCGCCGACCTGGGTCCAGGCCTTGGCCCAGCCGATCAGGGTGAACACGTCCGGCAGCGACAGCAGGTTGCCGGTGCGTATGTCGTCGGGGGTCTTGAAGCTGGTCAGCAGCATCACCACCAGCGGCACCAGGTACAGGGCGCAGGCGACGATCAGGGTCGCGTGGATGGCCAGGCGGCTGAGGCTGAACGGGGGTTTTCCGGCCAGGCTAGTCATGGCGCTTGTTCCTCAGTTCGGAATACAGGTAGGGCACGATGATCGCCAGCACGGCGCCGAGCATGAGCATGGCGCTGGCAGCGCCCAGGCCCATCTGCCCACGGGTGAAGGTGCTGGCGTACATGAACATCGCCGGCAGGTCGGAGGAGTAGCCGGGGCCGCCGGCGGTCATCGCCGCCACCAGGTCGAAGCTCTTGATGGCGATGTGGGCGAGGATCATCAGCGCGCTGAAGAACACCGGGCGCAGGCTCGGCAGGACGATGCGCAGGTAGATGGTCGGCAGGCTGGCGCCGTCCACCTGGGCGGCGCGGACGATGGATTGGTCGACCCCGCGCAGGCCGGCGAGGAACAGCGCCATGACGAAGCCGGAGGATTGCCACACGGCGGCGATCACCAGGCAGTAGACGACGCGGTCCGGGTCCACCAGCCAGTCGAGACGGAAGCCCTCCCAGCCCCAGTCGCGCAGCAGCTTGTCCAGCCCCAGGCCGGGGTTGAGCAGCCACTTCCAGGCGGTGCCGGTGACGATCATCGACAGCGCCATGGGGTACAGGTAGACGGTGCGGATGAAGCCCTCGCGGCGGATGCGCTGGTCCAGCAGCACGGCGAGGAATACGCCTATCACCAGGCTGATGCTGATGAACAGCCCGCCATAGACCAGCAGGTTGTGGCTGGCGACCCACCAGCGGTCGTTGTCCCACAGGCGCTCGTACTGCTGCAGGCCCACCCACTTGTAGCTGGGCATGAAGCGCGAGTTGGTGAACGACAGCAGGAAGGTCCAGAGGATGTAGCCGTAGAAGCCCACCAGCACGATGAGCATGCTCGGCGCCAGGACCAGCTTGGGAAGCCAGCGCTGCAGCGCATCCAGCGGTGAAGCCTTGGCGAAGACGGCGGTCGAACTCATGGATCACTCCGTATGGCAGGTCGCCCGGACGCCCCGGGAAGGCAAAACCGGGCAGCAGGAAGCCGTGGCGCCTGCCGGCACCGTTGCGAATCAGGGAAAGGAGCGGGCCGCCGGGGCGGCCCGGGTGCTTACTGCACGGCCTGGATGGCGGCCGCCAGTTGCTGGGCGGCCTTCTTCGGGTCCGCCGAGGGCGAGTTGAAGAAGTTGGTGACCACATCGAACACCGCGCCCTGGACGTAGCCCGAGGAGGCCATCAGGTGCGCCATGCTCGGCTGCAGCCCGCCGTTGCCGACGGCCTCCTTGAAGTCCTTCATGGAGGCCTGGGCGCAGCTGTCGAAGCCGCTCATGTCGACGTCCTGGCGCACCGGGATGGAGCCCTTGTTCTGGCTGAACAGGGTCTGGAACTCGGTGCCCATGACGATGCGCGCCAGGTCTTCCTGGGCGCTGCGGTTGGCGTCGTCCTTGAGCTTGAACAGGGTCAGCGAATCGATGTTGTAGTCGAAGCTGCCCTGGGTGCCGGGGAACGGCACGCAGACGTAGTCCTTGCCCGCCACCTTGCCGGCGGCGGTCCATTCGCCCTTGGCCCAGTCGCCCATGATCTGCATGCCGGCCTTGCCGTTGATGACCAGCGCGGCGGCGGAGTTCCAGTCGCGGCCGGCGGCGTTGGCGTCGATGTAGCCATGGAGCTTCTGCAGGGTGGCGAAGACCTTGACCATCTTCTCGCCGGAAAGGGTCGCCGGGTCGAGCTCGACGAAGGCCTTGTGGTAGTCCTGCGGGCCGAGAATGCTGAGGGCGATGTTCTCGAAGGTGGTGCCGTCCTGCCAGGGCTGGCCACCGTGGGCGACGGGGATGAAGCCGGCGGCCTTGAGCTTGTCGGCGGCGACGAAGAATTCATCGAGGGTGGTGGGCGGCGTGGCGCCGGCCTTCTTGAACACCTCGGGGTTGATCCACAGCCAGTTGACCCGGTGCACGTTGACCGGCACGGCGACGTAGTGATCCTCGTATTTCATGATGCTGGCGACCTGCTTGGGCAGCAGCGCGTCCCACTTGCCCTCCTCGGCCACGTTGTCCATCTCGGTGAGCAGGCCGAGCTCGCCCCATTCCTGGATGTCCGGCCCCTTGATCTGTGCGGCCGAAGGCGGATTGCCGGAAACGGCGCGGGTCTTGAGCACGGTCATCGCGGCCTCGCCGCCACCGCCGGCGACGGCGAAGTCCTTCCAGGTGTGGCCCTTCTTCTCGACCAGTTCCTTGAGGGTTTCGGCGGCGCGCTTCTCGCCACCGGAGGTCCACCAGTGCAGGACCTCCACTTCACCGGCGAGGGCGGAAAGGGGGAAGAGCGAAGCGAGGGATACGACAACGGCCAGGCGAGAGAGAGCATTCATGAGGGGATCACCTTTTTGTTTTTATGGCTGTGCAAGTCGGTGCTTGCGCTTGCCGGAAGTCTAAACAGGATGGTCGGGGCGCCGGGTAACAAAGGGATGTCCGAAGGTCACGGTTCGGTTACACAGGGCGGAAAACACGTCACGGGGCTCACTCCACTGCCGACCTCGACGGGGGCCGGTTCGCTGCCTTGCGGTGGACGCGGCGGAAGTCCCTCGGGGTGCTGGCCTTGAGCGCGAGGAACTGCCGGTTGAACAGCGAGAGGTTGGCGTAGCCCACCTGCTCGGCGATGCGCACCACCGGCAGGTCGGTGGCGATGAGCAGCGAACAGGCGCGACCGATGCGCAGCCGCGTGACGTACTGCACGGCGGTCATCCGCGTGTGGCGGCGAAACATCCTATGGAAAGCCGAGACGCTGACGCAGGCGAGCTCGGCCAGTTCGGGAATGGAAACCGGCGCGGCGAAGCCCTGGTGCAGCCGGTCCAGCACCCGCTGGATGCGCGGGTCGGCGGTGGGCAGGCTGGCGGGCGTGGCCGGGGCGTTGGCCAGCGGCTGCATCTCCGGGTCGCGGCAGAGCAGCAACAGGACGTCCAGCAGCAGCATCAGGCGCCGGCCCGGCTCCGCCCCCGGCATCGCCTCGATCAGCGGGCGCACGCCGGCGCGGGTCGCCGCACCGAAGCCCAGCCCCTGCTCGGCACCCGCCAGCAGCACGCCGATATCTCGCAGCTCGGGGAACATGGCCAGCAGGCCGTTGGCCCAGTCGCGGTGGAACCAGATGACCAGCGCCACGTGGGGCCGGGCGGCATCGACCTTCTCGCTTGAGCACCAGCTGTGGGGCACGCCGGGGCCGACCAGCACCAGGTCGCCATCGTCGTAGGGCTCGATGTCGTCGCCGATGTAGCGATGGCCACGGCTGTTGAGGGTGAGGGTCAGCTCGTACTCCGGGTGGTGGTGCCATTCGAACGGGATGCCCTCCTCCAGGCGACGGTTCAGCAGGGCCCAGGAGGCTCCGTCGTCGGGGGTGATGGTTTCGAGGAATGCGCGCATGAACGGCACGATAGCCGAACCCGGGCCTGGCATCACGCCATAAAAGTATCGGTTTTGGCCTTTAACCGCGGCAGCGTCGCCCTGCACCGCTGGGTAGCCTGCGAACCGTTCCCATAACGACGACGCAGGAGACCGACATGGCGACCCTCTACACCGACGGGCACGGCAACCACCCTGGTGCGGGCAGCTCCGCCACGCCGCTGCAGGCCATCGACAAGCGCCGCCCGCTGCGGGTGCTGAGCGAGGCCGACTGGCAGCACTGGACCCGCAAGGGCTATGTGATCGTGCGCAACGCGGTCAGTGCCGCCGAGGCCGATGCGGTGGTGGAGATGCTCTGGCGCTTCCAGGAGATGGACCCGCACGACCCGGCCACCTGGTACCGCCCGCAGTTGCGCGAGCACCGCATGACCGAGCTCAACAACACCGGCATGGTCGAGGTCTACAACCACCAGAGCCTATGGGACACCCGTCAGAACCGGCGCATCTACGACGCCTTCGTCGACATCTGGGACCGCGAGGACCTGTGGGTGGCCATCGACCGCGCCAACCTCAACCCGCCGAACAAGGCGGCTCGCGCGGCGGGCAGGAAGGACGGCTTCATCCACTTCGACGTCGACGTGTCCCAGCGGCCCTTGCCCATCGCGGCCCAGGGCGTGCTGTCGCTGGCGGCGCAGGACGACGAGGTCGGCGGCTTCCAGTGCGTGCCCGGGATCTTCGCGGAGATCGAGCAGTGGTGGGCACGCCAGCCCGAAGGCGCCAACCCGTTCAAGCCGGATATCGGCGAGCACCGCATCGAGAACGTCAGCCTGGAGAAAGGCGACCTGTTGATCTTCAACAGCCTGCTGGCCCACGGCGTGCGCCCCAACCGCTCGGAGGACCGCGTGCGCCTGGCGCAGTACATCTCGATGTTCCCGGCGGACTTCGACAATCAACCGCTGCGCCAGGCGCGCATCCACACCTGGGCTGCGCAGACCCACCCGCTGGGCGACCCTTTCCCTGGCGACCCGAGGGAGTACGAGCGCCGCCACTTCGCCCGCGCCGAACTCAGCCAGCACGGGCGCCGGCTGCTGGGACTGGAGCCCTGGCCCTGATGGGCGCGGGTGCGAGCGGGGCTCAGTCGGCGACGCGGGGCAGCTCCAGGGTCACCCGCAGGCCGCCCTCGCGCAGGTTGCGCAGGCTGACCTCGCCGCCATGGCTGTGGGCGATGTTGCGCGCGATGCCCAGGCCCAGGCCGTAGCCCTGCTGCTGGCCGGAGAGGCGGAAGTGCGGCTCGAAGACCTGCTCCAGGCGCTGCTCGGGTACGCCGGGGCCTTCGTCATCCACGTGCAGCACGAAGGCGTCGCGGCCGTCCTCGATGTGCAGGTGGGCACGCTGGCCGTACTTCAGGGCGTTGTCCACCAGGTTGCCGATGCAGCGCCGCAACGCCAGGGGCTTGCCCGGGAAGGGCCGGCGCGCGGTGCCTTCGAGGGTGACGCGGCCGTTGCCCAGGTAGGGGTCCACCAGGCAGTGCAGCAGGTGGTTGAGGTCCACCGGCTCGATGTTCTCGTGGATGTCGGTGTCCTTCACGCATTGCAGGGCGCCCTTGACCAGCAGCTCCAGGTCGTCGAGGTCGCGGCCGAACTTGGCTTGCAGCGCTTCGTCCTCCAGCAGCTCGACGCGCAGGCGCAGCCGGGTGATGGGGGTGCGCAGGTCGTGGGAGATGGCGCTGAACAGCTGGCTGCGCTCGTTGAGGTAGCGGCTGATGCGCTCGCGCATGCTGTTGAAGGCACGGCTCACCTCCACCACCTCGCTGCCCCCCGCCTCCGCCAGCGGCTCCACGTCGGCGCCCAGGGACATGTCCCGTGCGGCGGCGGCCAGGCGCTTGAGCGGCCGGCTCTGCCAATGCACCAGCAGGCCGATGAACAGCAGCAGGAAGCTGCTGGTGAGGATGATGAACCACAGCTGCTGCGCCGGCAGGCCCTGGTCCTCGAGGCTGACGTAGGGCGCCGGCATCAGCGAGGCGAGGTACAGCCACTCATTGGGGGCGATCTGGATCTGGGTCACCAGCACCGGCGGGTTCAGCGGCTCCAGGCTCAGCGCGTAGTGGGCCCAGGAGCGCGGCAGTTCGTCGAGCTTGAGCTCGCCATTGAAGATGCGCAGGTCGTCCGGGCTGACGAACTGCACGGAGAGGTCCACCTGCTTGCCCAGGCGCTCACGCAGGACGGCGTCCACCACGTCCAGCACGGCCGCCTTGCGCGGGGTGGCGGGGAGCACCTGCATGTTCAGCGGCTTGTCGTTGAGCGAGACGAAGAAGCGCGTGCCGCCCATGCTGCGCAGCTGGTCCAGCACCAGTGGCCGGTAGCCCAGCGGCAGCGAGCGGAAGTAGGCGACGCTGGCGGCCATGGAGTGGGCCAGGCTGCGCGCACTGGTGAGCAGGCCCTCCATCTGGCTGGCACGCAGTTGCGAGACCCAGATGACGCTGGACAGCGCCTGGGCCAGGAGCACCACCAGCAGCGTGAGGAACAGCATGCGCCCGAGCAGCGAACGCGGCATCGGGTTCCAGCGGCGCTCAGGCATGGGGCGAGACCTGGGCCGCCAGCAGGTAGCCCGAGCCGCGCACGGTGCGGATCAGCCGCGGCGCCTTGCCGGTGTCGCGCAGGCGCTGGCGCAGGCGACTCACGGCCATGTCGACGATGCGCTCCAGGGGCATCACCTCGCGACCACGGGTGGCGTTGGCGATGGTGTCGCGATCGAGGATCTGCTGCGGGTGGTCGAGGAACAGCTTGAGCAGGGCGAAGTCGGCGCCGGAGAGGATCACCTCCTCGCCATCGATGTGGAACAGGCGGTGGCTGACCATGTCCAGGCGCCACTCGTCGAAGGCCAGCACCTGGGCCTCGCCGGCACCGCGCTCCTGGGCGAAGCCGACACGGCGCAGCAGCGCCTTGATGCGCGCCTGCAGCTCGCGGGGGCTGAAGGGCTTGCCGAGGTAGTCGTCGGCGCCCAGTTCCAGGCCGATCACCCTGTCGGCCTCGTCGGAGCTGGCGGTGAGCATGATGATCGGCACATGGGCCAGGCGTTGGTGCTCGCGCACCCAGCGGCACAGGCTGAAGCCGTCTTCGTCGGGCAGCATCACGTCGAGGATCACCAGGTCGGCGGCCACTTCGCCCATCGCCTGGCGGAAGGCAGCGCCGTCGCCCACGGTGCGCACCTGGAAGCCGGCGCGGCTCAGGTAGGTGTGCAGCAGGTCGCGGATTTCCTCGTCGTCATCGACCAGGAGGATGGTTTTACCGGCTTGGCTCACGTGGGCCTTCCCTTGTTGTTATGGGTCATGTCCGTTCGGGGTCGCGCACCCGGCGAGCGCCATCGGTGGACCGGTGAAGCGTGGCCCACCCTACATCAGGCGCCGTGCCGGGAACGTGCAACGCGTCTGCTTCCCGTGTTTGCGCCTCAGGCCTGCAAGGCCTGCTGGAGCGCCACGCCCGCGCCTTCCAGGCCCGGGTATTGGGCGGTGACCAGCCAGACCGGCACACCACTGAAGTAATCGCTCATGCAGCCCTTGCTGGCAAAGGCGCGGGCGAAGCCGCTGGCCTTGAAGAACTCGGCGAAACGCGGCACCACGCCACCGACCACATAGACCCCGCCACGGGCCCCGAGGGTCAGCACGTTGTTGCCGGCGACGCGGCCGAGCCAGACGCAGAACTGCTCCAGCACCGCCTTCGCCTCGCTGTCGCCGGCCAGTGCCGCCGAGGTGATGGCGGCCGGGCTGTCCAGGTGCGGCTCGACGCCGTCGAGGGCGCAACTGGCGCGGTACAGCTGCAGGAGGCCGCCGCCGCTGAGGATGTTCTCGGCGCTGACGTGGCCCTGGCGCTCGTGCAGGTAGCGCCACAGCTCGGCTTCGCGGACGCTGCCGATGGGCAGGTCGACATGCCCGCCCTCCCCCGGCAATGCGGCCCAGCGCCCCTCGCCAAGGGGCAGCAGGGTGCCGACGCCAAGGCCGGTGCCGGCGCCGATGACCACCGCCGGGCGATCCGTTTCGGCCTCGCCTTCGCAGATGGTCATGCGCTCACCGGGGTGCAGGCGGGTCATGCCCAGGGCCATGGCGGAGAAGTCGTTGATCAGCAGCAGCCGCTCGACGCCCAGCGCTTCGCAGAAGGTGCGGCGGTTGAGGCGCCAGTGGTTGTTGGTGAAGCGGAAATCCTCGCCGCCCACCGGCCCGGCACAGGCCAGGCAGACGGCGGCGATGGCGCCCGGTGCCAGGCCGAGGCCCGCCAGGTAATGCTGGATGGCCAGCTCCGGGGTGGCGAAATCCGCCGTCGCCAGGACCTTGACCGCTTCCAGCCGCTCATCGCGCCACAGGGCGAAACGCGCGTTGGTGCCTCCGATGTCGCCGACCAGCGCCAGCTTCACTTCAGGTTCTCCAGGCTGGATGTAAAGGCGCTCGCCCCCTGCTCCGCCGTGCTGAACGCGGCCCGCATGAAGGCAAACATCTCGCGGCCACAACCGACCTCGGCGTTGTGCTGGATCGGCGCCGGTTCGCGGGCGGCGAACGCGTCGGCGTCCACCAGCACCCGCAGGGTCCCGGCCTGGCCATCGACGCGGATGATGTCACCGTCGCGCACGCGCGCCAGTGGACCTCCGTCGTAGGCCTCGGGGCAGACGTGGATGGCCGCCGGGATCTTGCCGGAGGCGCCGGACATGCGCCCGTCGGTGACCAGCGCCACCTTGAAGCCGCGGTCCTGCAGCACACCGAGGAAGGGGGTCATCTTGTGCAGCTCGGGCATGCCGTTGCAGCGCGGACCCTGGAAGCGCATCACCGCCACCATGTCGCGCTCCAGCTCGCCGGCGGCGAAGGCGTCGGCGAGGGCCTGCTGGTCATGGAACACCCGCGCTGGGGCTTCCACCACCTGGTGCTCGGCCGCCACGGCGGAGACCTTCATCACGCCGCGCCCGAGGTTGCCCTCCATCACCCGCAGCCCGCCTTCCGGCGAGAAGGGGTTGGAGACGGGACGCAGGATGCTCTCGTCCAGGCTCTTCGCCGGGCCGTCGCGCCAGGCGATGCGGCCGTCCTCGAGGAAGGGTTCCCGGGTGTAGCGGCGCAGGCCGCGACCGGCGACGGTGTTGACGTCCTCGTGCATCAGCCCGGCATCGAGCAGCTCGCGCACCAGGAAGGCCACGCCGCCCGCCGCGTGGAAGTGATTGATGTCGGCCTTGCCGTTCGGATAGACGTGGGCCAGGGTCGGCACCACCTCGGAGAGGTCGGCCATGTCCTGCCAGGTGAGCTGGATGCCAGCGGCCTGGGCGATGGCCGGCATGTGCAGGGTGTGGTTGGTGGAGCCACCGGTGGCATGCAGGGCGACGATGGAGTTGACCAGCACACGCTCGTCGATCAGCTCTCCGATGGGCGTGAAGGCGCCGGCCTGCCGGGTGAGCCGGGTGACCTGGCGCGCGGCCTCCTCGGTGAGGGCATCGCGCAGCGGCGTACCGGGGTTGACGAAGGAGGCACCCGGCAGGTGCAGGCCCATCATCTCCATCAGCATCTGGTTGGTGTTGGCCGTGCCGTAGAAGGTGCAGGTGCCGGGGGCGTGGTAGGCCGCCATCTCGGATTCCAGCAGCTCGTCGCGGGTCGCCTTGCCTTCGGCGTAGCGCTGGCGGACGTCGGCCTTCTCCTTGTTCGACAGCCCCGAGGGCATGGGCCCGGCGGGGATGAACAGGGTGGGCAGGTGGCCGAAGCGCAGCGCGCCCATCATCAGGCCGGGGACGATCTTGTCGCAGACGCCGAGGAATACCGCCGCGTCGAACATGTTGTGCGACAGCGCCACGGCCGTGGACATGGCGATCACCTCGCGGCTGGCGATGCCCAGCTCCATGCCGGGCTCGCCCTGGGTGACACCGTCGCACATGGCGGGTACGCCACCGGCGACCTGGCCGACGGAGCCGACTTCACGCAGCGCCTGGCGGATGCGTTCGGGGTAGTGTTCGTAGGGCTGGTGGGCGGAGAGCATGTCGTTGTAGGCGGTCACGATGGCGACGTTGGCGGCGTCCATCAGGCGCAGGCGCTGCTTGTCCTCGCCGCCACAGCCGGCGACGCCGTGGGCGAAGTTGGCGCATTGCAGCTTGCCGCGCTGCGGCCCCTTGCCGGCGGCCTCGCGGATCATCGCCAGGTAGCGCTCGCGGGTGGGTCGGCTGCGGGCGATGAGGCGTTCGGTTACTTCGATAATGCGGGGATGCATATCAGCGGCTCCAGGCGATATCTTGTTTTAATCGCATCAAGATAACTCAGAATCATGGAATCACGCCATTTCATAAGCGCTATTTTGTTATTAGAACAACATTAAGCGATATCGACGTGTGGGCTCTGCTTTTGACAGGCACCCGGGCCGAAGGTGCGTCACATCGGCCCCGCGCTCAAGCATAGGTTGAACCGGGGCCCGCTCCTTGTACTCCACCGGCATGCACAGGACCCCCGCGACCGACTCACGGGGGGCGTGCCAGGCATGACGAGGACACGTCGATGACACAGCGCAAGCGCAACAACCTGAACGACCCGCAACAGACGCCGGCGGAAATCGCCGATCACCAGGTGCTGGTGGAGGAAGCGCGTCGCGACCAGGCCCGTACCGGGCAGCGCAACGACAGCCAGGGGCATGCGCCGCGCCTGCGCCGCCCGTCACGCTGAGGGCGGCGCGGAAACGGGGTCAGCGGGGGAAGAGGTCCTTGAAGAAGCCCTGCATGTCGGCCCAGGAATTCTCATCGGCAACCTGGCTGTAGCCGATGTCCGGGCCTTTCTCGCTGCCGTGGCCGGCGTGGCTGAGGCGATCCGCATCCGGGTTGGTGAAGCCGTGCTTGGCCTTGGCCTGGAGCACGAAGCGGTAGTCGACCTCGGCCTTGTCCATCTCCTCCTTGAAGGCGGCGACGTCGGCCTTGGTGACCATGCTGTCCTGGCCGCCATGCTCGACCAGCACCTTGGCCTTGACGCTGCCCTTGGTGGCCGGGGTGGCGGTGGCCAGGGCGCCGTGGAAGCTGACCACGCCGGCGAGCGGAACGCCCTGGCGGGCGGCGTCCAGCACCACCTTGCCGCCGAAGCAGTAGCCGATGGCGGCGAGCTTGGTGGCGTCGGTCTGCGGTTGCTTCTTCAGCAGGTCGAGCCCGGCGAGGAAGCGCGCCTTGGCGGCGGGGCCATCCTTCAGCGCGGCCTGCATGAAGGCCAGCGCATCGGCGGGGTGCTCGGTGTTCTTGCCTTCGCCGTACATGTCGATGGCCAGGGCGCTGTAGCCCAGCTCGGCAAGGTCGCGCGCGCGGCGCTTGGCGTAGTCGTTCAGCCCCCACCATTCGTGCACCACGACGATGCCGGGACGCTTGCCTTCGATGGCATCGTCGTAGGCGTAGTAGCCCACCAGCGCAGTGCCGTCGGCGGCCTTGTAGGGGATTTCCTGGGTCTTGATTTCCGCCTGGGCGATACCCGCGCAGGCCAGCAAGGCGAAAAGAAGCGGCAATCTGGGCATTTCGATCTCTCCCTGGATGAAGCGAGGCGCAAAAACAGCGTGCAGTGTCGCGGTTTTCCGGGCATTCGCCAATCGCCAATCGCGCGCCCGGGCAACCGCCCGAACGACGGGTGAAAGCGCAGCGGCGGCACGCCATACTCGTGCACTCGGACCATGCCAACCGGAGGGACCCACGTGCGCCGATACGCCTTTTTGCTCCTGCTCAGCCTGGCCGGGTGCGCCCGCGACCCGGTGAACCTGCCGCTTACGTTCGAGCGCGATGCGCCCCCGCCGAAGCTGCAATACCTGGGTGTCGGCGGTTACCTGCTGCACTGGCGTGGCGAAGGTTTGCTGTTCGCCCCCTCCTTCAGCAATCCCGCCTTCCTCGGCCTGCCGCCCCTGCGGGTGAAGGCCGACGAAGCGGCCATCGATGCGCGCATGCCGCCTGCCGATGACGTCAGCATGCTGCTGATCGGCCACGCCCATTACGACCACCTGCTCGACGTGCCACGGGTGATGCAGAAGCAGGCGCCCAATGCCATCGCCTATGGCTCGGCCACCGCCGGGCACATCCTGCGGGCAGCGCTGCCGGCGGCACGCATCGTCAATGCCGAGCCGGCCATGGCCAACATCAAGGAAGCCGGCGAGCCCGGCACGACGGCGCAGCCGGGGACGTGGTTCTACTCCAGGGACCGACGTTTCCGCGCCATGCCGATCCAGAGCATGCACGCCCCGCACTTCGCCGGGATGACCTTCCTGCGCGGCAGCTACGACCAGGACCTGACGGAGCTGCCGACAGCCGTATGGAACTGGAAGGAAGGCCAGACCCTGGCCTGGCTGGTCGACCTGCTGGATGAGACCGGCAAGCCGGTGTACCGCATCCATTACCAGGACTCGGCCAGCACGCCGCCCTACGGCTTCCCGCCGATCCTCGCCGACGGCAAGGGCATCGACGTGGAGATTCTCTGCGTCGGCTCGTGGAACCAGGTGCAGCACTACCCCGACGCGCTGCTCAAGGTCAGCCGACCGCGCCTCGTGGTGCTCGGCCACTGGGAGGATTTCTTCGGCAACGACCCCGAGCGGCCGCAGACCATCCGCCTGCTGGATGAACAGGGCATGGTCGCCCGCACCCGCGCCGCGCTGCCCCAAGGCACCCCGGTGGTGATGCCGGTGCCGCTCTCGGAAGTCGCCCTGCCGGCGGCGGACTGAGGGCGCCCCCAGCGGTGGTATCGTACGCAGCGATCCACCGCCTTCCGGACCTCTCCATGCGCCCTCTCCTCCTGCCCACTTCGCTGCCCTGGAAACGCCACGCCCTGGCCGTGCTGATGCTGCTGGCCGGGGCCGCCGCCCAGGCCGCCGAGCTGTCGCTCGGTGATGCGCGGGCGCAGCCCTCCGACTGGGATGCCACCGCTGCCGTGGTCGTCCTGGACATCACCGACACGGGCGCCCAGGGCGATCGCCTGGTGGGTGCCAGTACGCCTCGCGCCTGGCGGGTGGACCTGCAGACTACGGTGCGCATCGGCGAGGCACGGCGGGTGATGACGCTGGTGTCCTTCGGCGTGCCGCCCGGCGGCGTGCTGAAGCTGGCGCCTATGGGCAGCCACCTGACGCTGGTGGGCCTGAAGGGTGCCCTGGAGGATGGCGAGCGCTTTCCGCTGACGCTGCGCTTCGCGCGGGGTGGCGAGGTGACGATCGAAGTACGGGCCGAACGGCCCGCCACGGAGCAGGCGCGGTAGCGAGCCCGGGCGGGCTCAGTCCCGGTCCAGCAGGTGGAAGCGTGGCAACGACAGCCCCCAGCGGATCGCCGCCAGGCGCGTGCCGAGCACCACCAGCATGGCCACGCCGGTGTCGAACCAGCGCGGCAGGCCCAAATGCAGCAGGCCGATGAACACCAGGGAGCCGGCCACGCAGGCGATGGCGTAGATCTCTTTCTGGAAGATCAGCGGGATCTCGTTGCAGATCACGTCGCGCATCACGCCGCCGGCGACGCCGGTGATCACACCCATGATCACCGCGGTGCTCAGCGGCACCTGGTGCTGCAGGGCCACTTCGGTGCCGTAGACGGTGAACACCGCCAGGCCGAAGGCGTCCGCCACCAGCAGGCCGGTTTCGTTGATGGGGCGGGTCAGGCGGACCCAGAGCACCGTGCCCACGGCCGCCAGGGAGGCGACGAGGATGTAGGTGTCGTCGCGTATCCAGCTCACCGGGTGGTTGCCGAGGATGACATCGCGCAGCGTGCCGCCACCCAGCGCGGTGATGATGGCGATCACCAGCACGCCGAACAGGTCCATGGACTTGCGCCCGGCCATGAGCGCGCCGGTGATGGCGAAGACGGCGACGCCGAACAGGTCCGCCAGGTAGAAGAGCCGCTCCATCGCCCCGTCAGTTCCCGACCGGGGTGCGCAGGGTCACGAACTCCTCGGCGGCCGTCGGGTGCACGCCGATGGTCTCGTCGAAGATGCGTTTGGTGGCGCCGGCCTTGAGGGCCACGGCGAGGCCCTGGATGATCTCGCCCGCCTCGGGGCCGACCATGTGGCAGCCAAGCACGCGATCGCTCTCCGCGTCGACCACCAGCTTCACCAGGGTGCGCTCCTGGTTCTCGGTGAGGGTCAGCTTCATGGGGCGGAAGCGGCTCTCGAAGACCTTGACCTTGTGGCCGCGCGCACGGGCATCTTCCTCGCTGAGGCCGACGGTGCCGATGTTGGGCAGGCTGAAGACGGCGGTGGGGATGTGGTCGTAGTCCACCGGGCGGTACTCGGCAGGCTTGAACAGGCGACGGGCGACGGCCATGCCTTCGGCCAGCGCGACCGGGGTGAGCTGCACGCGGCCGATGACGTCGCCCAGGGCGAGGATCGAGGGCTCGGCGGTGCGGTACTCGTCGTCCACCTTGATGAAGCCGCGCTCATCCAGCTCGACGCCGGTGTTCTCCAGGCCCAGGCCATCCAGCATCGGGCGCCGACCGGTGGCGTAGAACACGCAGTCGGCTTCCAGGGTGCGGCCGTCCTTGAGGGTGGCCAGCAGGCTGCCGTCGGCTTGCTTGTCGATGCGTGCGATGTCGGCGTTGAACTGCAGGTCGAGGCCCTTGCGGGTCAGCTCGTCACGCAGGTGGGTACGCACGGCGCCATCGAAGCCGCGCAGGAACAGCTCCTGGCGGTAGAGCAGCGTGGTCTTGGCGCCCAGGCCGTGGAAGATGGAGGCGAACTCGACGGCGATGTAGCCGCCGCCGACCACCAGCACGCGCCGGGGCAGTTCTTCGAGGAAGAAGGCTTCGTTGGAGCTGATGGCGTGTTCGCGGCCGGGGAGTTCCGGGATCTGCGGCCAGCCGCCGGTGGCGACGAGGATGTGCTCGGCGCTGAAGCGCTGTTCGCCCACCTGCACGGTGTGGGCGTCCACCAGGCGCGCGTGGCCCTCCAGCAGGGTGACGCCGCTGTTGACCAAGAGGTTGCGGTAGATGCCGTTGAGGCGCTGGATCTCGCGGTTCTTGTTGGCGATCAGGGTGGCCCAGTCGAAGCCCGCCTCGCCCAGGTTCCAGCCATAGCCTTCGGCCTGCTCGAAGTCTTCGGAGAAGTGGGCGCCATAGACCAGCATCTTCTTCGGCACGCAGCCGACGTTGACGCAGGTGCCGCCCAGGTAGCGGCTTTCCGCTACCGCGACGCGGGCACCGAAACCGGCGGCGAAGCGCGAGGCACGAACGCCGGCGGAACCGGCTCCTATGACGAAGAGGTCGAAATCGTAGGCCATGGCAGGGTCTCCAGAAACAGGCGGCCAGCATACCTGAACGCACGCCGCTGACCAGTTGCCAGGCCTATGCTTGACCCAGCGAAGGAGGAATCGTCATGCGCCCTGCCCTCACCCATCTCGCCCTGCACGTTCCCGACCTGGAGCCGTGCATCCGCTTCTATGAACAGTTCTGTGGCATGCGGGTGATCCACGAGCGCGCCGGCAAGGGCTCGAGGATCGTCTGGATGGCCGAGCCTGGGCAGGAGCACCGCTTCATCTTCGTGATCATGCCGGGCGGCCGCCCGCGCGACCTGGCGCCGGACGACTACAGCCACTTCGGCTTCGCCCTGGACAGCCGCGAGGCGGTGGACGCCATCGCCGCCCGCGCCGAAACCGAGGGCTGCCTGGTCTGGGCGCCCCGGGACGAGCCCTACCCGGTGGGCTACTACTGCGGGCTGCGGGACCCGGCGGGCAACTACGTGGAGTTCAGCTACGGTCAGCCGCTGGGACCGGGCTCGGAGGAGATGGTGATTCCCTGAGCCGCGATGACATCGCCTCCCGCTGAAGCCCGGGCTACGCGTGGATGCCGGAAACGACAAGGCCGCCCGGAGGCGGCCTTGTGGGTGCGACGAGCGCGGCCTGATCAGTAGGCCTTGCCGGTCTTGTAGAGGTTTTCGAAGCAGTAGTTGGTCGCGTCGATATAGCCTTCGGCGCCACCGCAGTCGAAACGCTTGCCCTTGAACTTGTACGCCAGTACGCAACCGTCCTGGGCCTGCTTCATCAGGGCGTCGGTGATCTGGATCTCGCCACCCTTGCCCGGCTCGGTCTCTTCGATCAGCTTGAAGATGTCCGGGGTCAGGATGTAGCGGCCGATGATCGCCAGGTTGGACGGGGCGTCTTCCGGCTTGGGCTTCTCGACCATGCTGTTCACGCGGTAGATGTCGTCACGGATCATCTCGCCGGCGATCACGCCGTACTTGGAGGTTTCCTCCGGCGGCACTTCCTGGATGGCGACGATGGAGCAGCGGAACTGGTTGTACAGCTTGACCATCTGGGTCAGCACGCCGTCGCCGTCGAGGTTGAGGCAGAGGTCGTCCGCCAGGACCACGGCGAAAGGTTCGTCGCCGATCAGCGGGCGGCCGCTGAGGATGGCGTGGCCGAGGCCTTTCATTTCCACCTGGCGGGTGTAGGAGAAGCTGCACTGGTCGATCAGGCGACGGATGCCGACCAGGTATTTCTCCTTGTCGGTGCCCTTGATCTGGTGCTCCAGCTCGTAGCTGATGTCGAAGTGGTCTTCCAGGGCGCGCTTGCCGCGGCCGGTGACGATGGAGATCTCGCTGAGACCCGCATCCAGGGCCTCTTCAACGCCGTACTGGATCAGTGGCTTGTTCACCACCGGCAGCATTTCCTTGGGCATGGCCTTGGTGGCGGGCAGAAAACGGGTACCGTAACCAGCGGCCGGGAACAGGCATTTCTTGATCATGTTTAACCTTGAAAAGGTGGGGTGTTGGGCGAACTGCCGCGCAGTCTAATCAGGCCGCAGTCGCCTTACAATGCCCAGCTGCTGGGCGTCCGATGCCGCGATAAAGAAACCCCAGATCGGCCAGTTGCGCCGGGTCATAGAGATTCCTGCCATCGAAGATGACCGGCATTTTCATCAGACCGCGAATCCGCTCGAAGTTCGGCTGGCGAAACTGCTTCCATTCGGTCACCAGCACCAGGGCGTCTGCATTTTCCACGGCCTGGTACGGCGAGTCGCCCAAGTGTAGCTGGCCACTGGCGAGCTGCTCCGGGTAGCGCGCCGCCACGGCTGGCGCGGCCACCGGATCGCAGGCACGGACGCGGGCGCCGGCAGCCAGCAGCGCATCGAGCAGGACCAGGCTCGGCGCTTCGCGCAGGTCATCGGTGCCAGGCTTGAAGGCAAGCCCCCATATCGCAACGGTGCGGCCCCGCACGAAGCCGTTGAAGTGCTCGCGCACGGACTGGAACAGCAGGGTCTTCTGCAGCGCGTTGCGCGCCTCGACCGCCCGCAGGATGCCGGGCTCGATGCCCTCCTGCTCGGCACTGCGGATCAGCGCGCGCACATCCTTGGGGAAGCACGAGCCGCCATAACCGCAACCGGCATAGATGAAGTGGGTGCCGATGCGCCGGTCGCTGCCGATGCCACGGCGCACCTCCTCCACATCGACGCCCAGGCGCGCGCAGAGACCGGCCATCTCGTTCATGAAGGAGATGCGCGTGGCGAGGAAGGCATTGGCGGCGTACTTGCTGAACTCGGCGGCGCGGGTGGCCATGACCAGCACCCGGTCGTGGTTGCGCGAGAACGGCGCATAGAGGCGCCGCAACAGCTCGCCCGAGGCCGGGTCGTCACAGCCGATGATGATGCGGTCCGGGCGCATGAAGTCGTCGATCGCCGAGCCTTCCTTGAGGAACTCGGGGTTGCTCGCCACCGGAACGGTGAACGCCAGCTCGCGCCGCGCGAGCGCCATCTGGATGCGATCGGCCACCCGCTCCGCCGTGCCCACCGGCACCGTGGATTTGTTCACCACCAGGCAAGGGCGGCGCAGCGCGGCACCCAGCTGGTCGGCCACCGCCAGCACGTGGGAAAGGTCGGCGGAACCGTCCTCGCCGCTGGGGGTGCCGACGGCGATGAAGATGATCTCCGCCCGGTCGATCCCCTCCTCCAACTGCGCACTGAAGCTCAACTGGCCGCTGGCGAGGTGCATCTTCAGCATGGCTTCCAGGCCGGGCTCGTAGATGGTCGGTTCGCCACGCTGCAGGCGCGCGAGGCGCCAGGGATCACGCTCCACACAGACGACCCGGTTGCCCATTTCGGCAAAGCAGGCCGCCGCCACCAGCCCGACATAACCCGCCCCGACGACGCACAGTTGCATGGCTCACCCTCCCCGTATGGATACGGGGATTGCAGCGGACTCCGGTGGCAGAACGGTGACAGCGGGATGACCGCGCCGTGATGGCGCTCAGCGCTCGTCGGCGGGCAAGTTGAGTTCGACCTCGACCAGGGTTTCCGTGGCCTCGTGGACCACGGGCTCGCCAGCGTAGGTGCCGAGGGTTTCCCAATGCTGGTCGAGACCGGCACCGATGGCCGCCAGGTGGTCGATCATGCGCTGCCCGGCCTGTTTGATGGCCTGGTCGTCGCTGCGCATCATCTCGAACGACATCTCGGTCATCGCGGCAGTGAGGTGGGTAAGGCTGCGGGTGGTGAGACTGAGCAGGCGAACCAGTTGCTGTTCCTTGGATTCCATTCATCGACCTCTTGAACCTGACTCCTTCAGGCAGCACTGAGGCTAGCTGAAAAGTGCCGCGAGGCACGGGCGAGACGGGCCACTGCAAGAAAAATTTCAACTTTGGCACCGCCCCGGCGAAGCGGTTCACGCAGCACACAGGGAATCGGACAAGCGGAGCCGCCCCCATCCTTGGTCGGGAAAGCGCAACGGCATGGCCATGCATGGAGATAGCGGGAACTTCGAAACCGGGCGATGGGTCAGGTGATCAGGCAGCTGCAATCCACGCCAGTCACGGAGCCATGGCAACGTCCCGGGGAGTGCTGCCACAACGCCTCACGACAACCCTGCAGGGAGACCCGACATGCAGCTCCTCATCAATTCGGTCGGCGAACGCTTCGTCATTGAAGGCGGCATCACTGTGGAAGTGATCAGCATCCACGGACACCAGGTGAAGTTCGGCATCATCGCGCCGAGGAATGTCGCGGTGCATCGCAAGGAAGTCTACGAGCGCATCCAGGCGGGCGTGCCACACCCCAAGAAACTCAGCGCCTGACCAGCCCGGGGCGCGCTGGAGACTCGCGCCGCCGGGCAAGGATGTCACGGGCTGATGGTGAAGGACGGCGTCGGAGACAGGAACAGCGACTGCACGATGCAGCCTCCCAGCGGCTGATAGGGCGATGCGGTGAAGGCGGTGCTCGAATTGCTCCAGGCACCGTTGAGGGTGACTGGGGATGTACTGCAAGCAGTACCTGCCAGCGAGAGCTTCACTCCCGCCAAGTAGGCACTCGTCACGCTGGTGGGCGTCCAGGACCAGGGCAGCCCGGCGGCGCTCAGGGCCGGGCACAGGCCCAATCCGGTGAACTTGGCGTTCACGATCGTCGCAATCGACGGGTTGGCGATACCGGTGAGCTCCACATTGCAGGTGATGGTGGTGCCCAGACCACTCGGCTTCAGGGCCAGCGTCCCGAAGAAGTAGAACTGCAGGTTGGCATTGATGGTCGCGGCCTGGGCGATCTGGCCAGCGAACAGCAGCAGGACAACTAGGGCATATCTGATCATTTCCTTGACTCCTCTCATCCCGGGTCTTTATCGACGCGCGCCTGGATATCGGCATCTGGAGGCTAGTTACCCGCACCTTCGGGGCCACCGACCCAAAGAAGGGGGGACAAGAGTTTGAAAATCGAACCTGTGAAGTGCATACACACTTTCGGCGCGGCCTATCCACCGCAGCGATAAGGCCTCGCTCCACAATCGCGGAAATATAAGAGAGGTGTTACTCAAGGTGCTCTGCGTGGACTGACAGCGTGACAGTCAACAGCTGCCAGAGCCTTCCGCCACAGATGACAAAAAGCCCGCCGAAGCGGGCTCATTGCGAAACAGAGGAAGTCCTTTACTGCAGCCAGGACTCCACGACCTCAGCGCCATGCTCGGCTTTCCACGCTTTCAACACGGCATGGTTGCCACCCTTGGTTTCCACACGCTCCTGGGTCTTGGGATTGATGTAAATCTTGATGGCACGCTCACGGCGTTGGCCGCGCGCCTTGACCGACGCGGGGCTGCGCGAAGCCGACGGTTCGAGGATCGCGATTATATTGCGCAGGGAGTAATCGTATTCACCGAGCAGCGCTCGCAACTTCTGCTCGAATTCGATTTCACGCTTGAGTTCTTTATCGTTCTTCAAGGCATCGAGCTGGGCAAGTTGCTCGGCGAGTTTGGCTTCGAGGGCTTTGAATTCTGCGAGTTTGGACATGTAAGGCCTTTATTTGAGTTGTTTCGATGAATCTGACCAACAGGAACCAGCGGAGTTTACGAGACACCGGATTTTATATCGCAACACCCCTGGAAGTGCCCACTCCGATTGCGAACACCAGCTCATCCCAACTCGCTGAATTGCCTACCAAAAACAACAAGGGCCTGCGTACAGGATGCACGCAAGCCCTTGATTCATATGGTGCCCGAAGCCGGGGTCGAACCGGCACGGGGTTTCCCCCGAGGGATTTTAAGTCCCTTGCGTCTACCGATTTCGCCATTCGGGCGGTAGCGCGGCGCACTGGAAAGGAAGCCCCTCCATTCGCGAGGGCAGGACTATATACACCCCCCACCGCTCGCGCAAGCTGACGAAAAAACCGAGCGCACCGAAAAAAACCACGCAGATCAGCTATCTACATTCAACCGACTGGTCGAAGCAGCGAAGATAACCAAGCGCAACTACCGACACCAGGGCGCGGTCGTGAATCCAACCACTTGATGGCGTCTTGCGGAAACGAGTCCGGAAGTTACACAACGATGCATGACAGCACCAAAGAAAAAACCCCGCAGGCGTGAACCTGCGGGGTTTTATATTGGAGGCCAGAGTCGGAATCGAACCGGCGTACACGGATTTGCAATCCGCTGCATGACCACTCTGCCATCCGGCCTCAAACGAAGACGCCGCTTTGGGCGGCGTCTATCGCGACAATCTGGAGCGGGAAACGAGACTCGAACTCGCGACCCCGACCTTGGCAAGGTCGTGCTCTACCAACTGAGCTATTCCCGCTTTGTCTTGGTGACGGGCGCCATTCTATAGATTCATTAGCGCCCGTCAACCCCTTGATTCAAAAATAGTTTATTTCTTTTTCGGCTCGGTGCTGAGATGCGGCCAGGCAGCCAACAGGTAGTGCAGCATGGACCACAGGGTCAGCCCGGCAGCGACGATCAAGAGCACGTAGCCCACCAGCACCCAGAAGGTGAAATGCGGCGGATTGGCCAGCAGGATGACCAACGCCAGCATCTGCGCGGCGGTCTTCCACTTGCCGAGGTTGGATACCGCCACATGCGCACGGGCGCCGATCTCGGCCATCCATTCCCGCAAAGCGGACACGACGATCTCGCGGCCGATGATGATTGCGGCAGGCAGGCTCAACCACAGGTTGTGGTGCTCCTCTACCAGCAGCACCAGAGCGACGGCGACCATCAACTTGTCCGCGACCGGATCGAGGAAGGCGCCGAAGGGCGTGCTCTGCTCCCAGCGGCGAGCCAGGTAGCCGTCGAACCAGTCGGTCACCGCTGCGATGGCGAATACCGCACTGGCTGCCAGATAGCTCCAGGAGAACGGCATGTAGAACAGCAGGATGAAGACGGGAATCAGCAGAACGCGCAGAACGGTGAGGAGATTTGGAATATTCATCGTGACAGCTGAACCGGAAATGAGCGGGCATTCTACTCGCTGTGCAGAGCCGCATAAATCGACTCCGCGAGCTTTTTACTGATACCAGGCGCCTTGGCGATCTCCTCGACGCTGGCACGCCCCAGTTCCTGCAGCCCACCGAAATGCTTGAGCAGGTCGCGACGGCGCTTCGGACCGACACCAGCTACCTCTTCGAGACTCGAGGTCCGTCTCGCCTTGCCACGACGAGCACGGTGGCCGGTGATGGCGAAGCGATGAGCCTCGTCGCGGATCTGCTGGATGAGGTGCAGCGCCGGTGAATCCGCAGGCAGCGTAAATTCATGGGCGGCGTCGTTCAGGTAGAGGGTTTCGAAACCGGGCTTACGGGTCACCCCCTTGGCCACGCCTAGAAGAATCAGGTCCGGCACCGCCAGCTCCTGGAGCACTTCCTGCGCCATAGCCATCTGCCCCTTGCCGCCGTCCACCAGAAGGATGTCAGGCAGCTTGCCCTCCCCGTCCTTGAGCTTGCTGAATCGCCGAGTGAGTGCCTGGTGCATGGCGGCGTAGTCATCCCCCGCCGTGACACCTTCGATGTTGTAACGGCGGTAATCCGACTTGAGAGCGCCCTCGGGGCCGAAGACCACGCAGGATGCGACTGTCGCCTCGCCACTGGAGTGGCTGATGTCGTAGCACTCCAGCCGTTGCGGTGGCTCTTCCAGCTCCAGCACTTCGGCCAGTGCCTCGAACTTGTTGGCCATGTGCTGACGATTGGCGAGGCGCGCAGCCAGGGCCAGCTCGGCATTGGTGACGGCCAATTGTTGCCAGCGCGCACGGTTGGTCCGCACCCGATGGCTGATGCTCAGCTCGCGTCCACGCAACTCGGCGATGGCCTCAATCAGCGTCGGGAAGTCTTCGTGGGCGGTGTTGACGATCAGTTCCTGAGGCAGATCGCGCTCCAGATTGCCGAGGTAGTACTGCGCGACGAAGGCAGCCAGCACGTCACCCACCTCCTCTTCTATCGCCACCTGAGGGAAGAAGTTCTTGCTGCCGAGCACCCGCCCGCCCCGCACGCTGATCATGTGCACGCAGGCGCCGCCCGGGTTGACGATGGCAGCGACCACATCGACATCGCCGGTGCCGCCCTCGATGCTTTGCTGGTCCTGTACGCGACGCAGTATCGCGACCTGATCACGCAGTTCGGCGGCACGCTCGAACTCCAGGCGCATGGAAGCCTGCTCCATGCTGGCAGACAGCTCCGCCGCCAATGCATTGCTGCGTCCCTCGAGGAACATCACCGAGTGGCGAACGTCCTCGGCGTACTCGGCAGGCTCCACGAGCTCCACGCAAGGGCCCTTGCAGCGCTTGATCTGGTACTGCAGACAAGGACGGGTACGGTTACGGAAATAGCTGTCCTCGCACTGGCGCACCAGGAACGCCTTCTGCAGCAACGCAAGACTCTCGCGGATCGCCCCCGCACTAGGATAGGGGCCGAAATAGCGCCCCTTCTGCTTCTTCGCACCGCGGTGAATGCTCAGGCGCGGATAGGGGCCATCCGAGAGATGCACGTAGGGGTAGGATTTGTCATCACGCAGGAGGATGTTGTAAGGCGGTCGCCACTCCTTGATCAGGGTCTGCTCGAGCAGCAGCGCCTCGGTCTCGTTG
Source organism: Pseudomonas sp. 57B-090624 (assembly GCF_003234055.1). Taxonomy (NCBI): domain Bacteria; kingdom Pseudomonadati; phylum Pseudomonadota; class Gammaproteobacteria; order Pseudomonadales; family Pseudomonadaceae; genus Pseudomonas; species Pseudomonas sp. 57B-090624. The sequence continues at coordinate 5,935 of NZ_QKRU01000006.1, read as the reverse complement.
GCGGTGACGGTAGTCTCGATCTGCGCGATCTTTGCAACCAGGGCGGCAGTCTTGGGCGCCAACCCGGTCTTGCGGAAGTAGCTGGCGAGGCGCTTCTTGAGGTTCTTTGCCTTGCCGACATAGAGCAGCTTGCCGCCCTCGTCGAACATCCGGTAAACACCCGGACGCCCACTGCAGGCGGCAAGGAAATCACTTGCGTCGAAAATGTCGGACATCTTAGCTGACGGCGTCCACCATGCCGTGCCGCACGGCCAGCAGGGCCAGCTCGACGTCACTGGAGATGGAAAGCTTGTCGAAGATCCGGTAGCGGTAGGTATTCACGGTCTTCGGCGACAGGCAGAGCTTGTCGGAAATGGTCTGCACCTTCTGGCAGTTGGCGATCATCAGGGCGATCTGGATCTCACGCTCCGAAAGAAGATCGAAGGGGGAACCGCTGGTCTGCGGCTGGAATGACTTGAGTGCCAACTGCTGAGCGATCTGCGGACTGATGTAGCGCTGCCCACCAAAGACCTGGCGGATGGCCTGGACCATCTCTTCCAGCGCCGCGCCCTTGGTCAGGTACCCGGCAGCACCTGCCTGAAGCAGGCGTGTAGGAAACGGGTCCTCTTCACACACGGTAACGGCTACGACCTTCAGATCGGGTTGGCTGCGCAACAACTTCCGGGTGGCCTCCAGACCGCCGATGCCGGGCATCTTCACGTCCATGAGTACGACATCCGGCTTGAGCTCGCGCGCCTTCTTCAGGGCCTCCTCGCCGCTGTCGGCCTGCCCGATCACCTGCAGGCCGTCGATGTCGGCCAACATGCGCGTAATACCCGTTCGAACCAGATCGTGGTCATCGACCACCAGTACCCTAATCAAGCGACACCTCACAGTGCATCGCAGACCGCCTGGGCGGCTGGATTGTGGAAAGGCAGATACATTATCAAGACTGGTTCACAAGACCTAGCTTGATTCATAACCGTCAAATAGCAAGCGCCAGCAAAACACAGACCATGAGGACTGACAATCGAGCACCGGGTAAGGAGACGCCTGCGCCTAAGCCCGCATCACAGGACCGATCTAAAGGTATGGCACGCCAATGGCTGGAACGAAAGCCGCGTACAACCACGGCGCAGCGACTGAGACATGAGTTGTAGTTAAAGCACTGCCGGCCTCGCCAAACCACGTGGCGCCGACAAGCAGTCGAGCGATCCCTACGCAGTTATCGGCAGTTCGTCGCCTCTCCATCGACCGAGGAGGCTCCAAACCCAGAAGGTATGACCGTTATATGGATGAGCTTGACGAGCGAGCACTCGGAGATCCCCATGTACCAGAAACGCCAAAGCCCCGCATAACGGGGCTTTGCTGCGCAGGAATATGGCGGAAGCGGTGAGATTCGAACTCATCAAAATCGGGCCACCTCCTCCGGAGGCCGCATTCTACGTGGCTTACAGAGGAGCGTTTTTCTAGTTTTTGTTCCCAGTTTGTTCCCAGCCCGAAAGTTGCATGGAGTCCAGAAGCTGGCCCCAGAACAGTGAATCTGCCGTTTTCGGTTGACCCAAAATTCCACGGTAATTTCGGTCATACGGCTCTGAAATCAAAAAAATATCTATACATATCAATAGCTTATTTAATTTACCTCATAGTCATTTCAAGGTAATTTCGAGGTCATGGCCTGACCCCTGACACCGTCACTACGGACAAAAATAAAAACCTTTAAAATCATATAGTTATAAAAAATTACCTTCGAGATGACCTCATCCGACCGCTCCACGGTAATCGCTCAACCCCACTGAATTCGGGGCCTCAAGCCACCCTGCTTGGTTGAATGACCGAAATTACCGTTCTTCAAGATCGAACCTGATTTCCAGCCTCCCCCTCGTAGAACCAGCGCAGGGATACGCAGGGAGTTTCGCGGCGCTGAAATCACAGCCCAAGCGTGTTGCCCAATAGTTCGCAGCTGGATGCATCGCTGAAGAAAAATCGCTCCATTTAGCCCGCAGGCGTGGCGGGGGGACGACTGCGCGCCAGGGGATGCGTGCTCAGGTATGATTCTGGCAGTGATAAACGGTCTCATTCCTCGAACAAGCACACCATAAGGAGCAGTGGTGAAAGCCCCCAAAGCAGCAGTTCTATTAGTCCTTTCCGCAATCGCCGGTTGCAGCACCTCTCCACCCGAAGGCGCAACATGCACCCGTCCGTCTAGCTGGACTCGTCACGATGAGGTGAAGCACATACCAGGCATCGACGGCACCGTCAGGGTTGAAATCCTGATTGATAGGGACGCAACGGTGAAGAGAGCAAGGGTCGTCGCCACGGACGACCCTCGTTTGGACGAAACCGCGCTTCAGATCGCACGTGGCCTGGTATTCAATCAGCCAACGATCTGCGACGGGAAAAGCTACACCCAGGCTGCCGTCCTGCCTTTCAAGTTCTCCCCCAAATCCTCGAAGGTGCAAATCAAGTAGCACCACCAAGCCTAAGGACGGCAAATGAGCGAAACCCTCTCCAAAGTAAAGGTCGCAGGCAGCGATCCTGAGATTCGCGCGCTTCTGAAAAGCTGGATTGCAGCGGTAGAGCGCTACTGCATTCAAGCCCGCGATAACCCTTGGTGGTACAACGAGCGGGCAACGCTGAGCACGTTGGCCGGTGCAGCCTGGACGATGGGCTGGAGCGCCCTGGAAGAATATGTCAGCGTCAAACGCCTGAAGATTGCGATCGAAGGCGTCGACCATGGCACGCTGAGGAAAGGGCGAGTGGATCTGGTGCTTGTCAGTTCGAAAAGAACCCAGATCGCCATCGAGGCCAAGCAGGCTCTGCAGCCAGTGGGCGGCTACCAGTACGTGATCGATGGTATGGACGCGGCCTGGAAAGACAGTAACTACCTGCTGTCCCACCACTATGACCGCCGGTTCGCCGTTACATTCGTAGTCCCTTCGATCTCCTCGAAACTACTGGATGATGAAAACACCCGATTGCGGGACCATCTGGAAGGCTGGCTCAGCAAAGTTCACGAGATCGCGACGAAACGAGGCAGGCCTATCCATATGGCCTATGTATTCCCAACTCTCGGGAAGCCTCATTACGAGCATGACAACAGATATTTCCCAGGCGTAGTCATCCTGCTGGAAGAGCGCCTGCGATCAACGACCCACTACGAGTAAAGAAGGCCAACCCATTCAGGCCTCAAACCTCACCACCTCCTCCCCCACCCACTCGTTCACCTGCCGGAGCCGCGCCTGTAACGGCTCCAGCTCGTTCTGCACCCACACCTCCGTCGCATCCTTGATCGAGCCGAAACCACCCGCGTTCACCGGCACGATGCCCATCAGTTGGGGCGGTATGCGCAGGCCGGCCAGCATGTCGTCGCGGGTGATGTTCTTGATCGAGCCGAACTCATCCTTCGCCGCCACCTCGCTCACCGGAATCAGCTGCAGCCCCTCCTTCTTGCCGTTGGGTGCGTAGACGAACAGGTTGCGGAAGTTGCCCGGCCCCTTCGCGTTGCGCAGGGCCTCGCGCAGCGCGTCGATGTCCTCCTCCTTCTGCGCCGCGTCGGTCATGTAGAGGATGAAGCCCGCGTGCGAGCCGTTGTTGTAGTACTTGCGGCGGAACAGCGTGGCCGACTCGTTCAACAGCGCCGACTGCAACGCCGCCAGCCACTCCGGCATCCCGTACACCTCCTGGTGGATGTCCGCCTCGCGCAAGTGGCACACCGTCCCCGCCTCGAAGGCGTGCTCATCCTTCCAGCCGCGCACCAGGTAGTAGCGCTCCAGGTCCTCGCCCCGGCGCATGTACTTCGCCAGGCACGGCTGCAGCGTGCGGGCCGAGCCCAGCATCGAACGCCGCCGCTCCAGGTACGCATTGCCCGACCACAACCAATCCAGGGCGAACTGCTCGAAGGCCTGGCGCGTCAGCAGCCTGTGCGGGATGAACGCCCGCGACAGCATGTTGCGCTTGAAGGTCAGGCCCGACTGCAAATACACGCTCGACCCGATCGAACGCGACAGTCCATCCAGGGAAAGCGGCGGCTCGTACCAGCGCCCGTTGAACCAGCACTCCAGGTAATCGAACACCTCCCGCCCACTCAATACCGGCGTCGGCTCGCCAAAGGTGAACGCCTCGATGCCCGGCGGGCTGATGGCCTTGTCGTCACTGCTCATTGCTGGATCTCCATGAAACCGGTGTTCGCCCGCGTCTGCCCCTCGAGCGGCTCGTTCTGCAGGGCGTGGAACAGGGCCCAAGCCAGGTCGGCGTGCCCCGTGGATTCGGTACGCCCAGCGGTGTAGGTCATATGCCTGCCGCTGGCCGTCATCGTCTTGCGGATGGCCATCAGCGACTGCGCCAGGTCCGTCCAGCCGGCATCGAACTCCAGCCGGCTCTTGTAGATCACGTCGTAAGCCTTCAGCACCAGGCGCGTCTTCACCTCCGGCGAATAGCTGAAGGTCGTCAGGTTCGGGAAGAACTGTTTCACCAGTTGGGCAACGCCCGAGCCCATGCCCGTCGTATCGATGCCGATGTAGGTCACCCAATAGCGTTGAGTGACCCGGCGGATGGCCTCGGCCTGCGCGGCGAAGTCCATGCCCCTGAACTGGTGCCGCTCCAGCACCCGGAACTTCCCGCCCGGCACCTTCGGCGGTGCCACCACCACCAGGCCGGCGGAATCCCCCGTTTCGGCCGGGTCGTAGCCCACCCACACCTGCCAATCCGCATAGGGGCGCATCGCAAAGGGCTTGAAATCGCCCTCCCACTCCACCCAGCTGTCCACCATGCACGGCTGCAGCACCGCCAGCGGGAAGACCGAAGCCCCATCGTCCACGAACTCGCACATCAGCAGGTTCGCGTAGGCCTCCGCGTCGTACTCCAGGCGCAGCTCCTCCAGGTCGAACAGGTCGCAGCCGCCCGCCTCCGCATCCAGGATGTTGACGATCTGCCGCCAGATGCGGTCCTCGCACAACCGCCCCTGCTGCAATGCATCGTGGGAAACATCGATCTTGAAGTGCTGGCTCGCCGGCTTGCCCCGGTTGAAGCGCCCCCCGGTCCAGAAGCTGAACGCCTCATGGGCCATCGAACTCGGCGTCGAGAAATAGGTGCGGCGATAGCGCCTCTGCATCGCCATCGCACTGGCCACCTTGTTCAGCTCGCGGAACTGGTAGGTCCAGAAGAACTCGTCGAAATAGAAATTCCCGTGGAAGCCCTGCGCCGTCCGCGCGTTGGTACCCAGGAAATGCAACTCCGCCCCGTTGGAAAGAATGATCGGGTCGCCCGTCAGCTCGACGCCCACCACCTCCCGCGCGAACGCCTGGATGTACGCCTTGAAGATGTGCGCCTGGTTCTTCGAAGCCGAGAGGAAAATCTGGTTGCGCCCGGTCAGCAGCGCATCCACCAGCGCCTCCCGCGCGAAGTAATACGTCGCCCCTATCTGCCGCGACTTCAGAATGGCCCGGGTACGCTGGTCGCCCGCCCGGTACCAGTCCCGCTGGTAATCGAAGCAGCCCTCCAGGAAGGCCGAAACCAGCGTCTCAGCCTGCGCCTCGTCGATCTCGTTGCGCCGTGGCTTGCGCTTCGGGCCCGCGTTGCGCTTGGCCAGCTCCGGGTTCAGCTCCGTCTCGGTACCGCCGCCCTGGAAGCGCTGGATGCGCGCCTGCCGCTCCAGCTGGCGGTGCAACAGGTCGATCTCCTTGAAATCGCCACCGCTCTTCACATCCTTCAGGATCAGCTGCACCAGGCGAGCTTCCAGCGCGCCCCCGATCCGCTCTACATTGTCCGCACGGTCCCAACCGTCCCGGCTCTTCCAGCTGTGAACGGTCTTATCGTTCTCGCCCAGAAACTCGGCGATCTCGGTAATGCGCCACCCCTGCCAATACAGGAAGCGGGCACGCCGGCGGTTATCGAGCGGGAGTTCAACAGCAGCATTCATGGCCCCGATGCTGCCGCCCACCCCGTCCCATCAGTA